>NZ_JBOICG010000129.1:0-15636 GCF_050739995.1 Pseudomonas sp.
CTCCCACATTCGACCGCATTCTCATGTTGGAACTCGGTTAACTGTGGGAGCGGGCTTGCTCGCGAAGAGGCCCTGACAGGCGCTGCTGAACCTCAGGACTTGCCGGTAATCTTGCGATACTTGGCCATCAACTGCTCTTCCGTCTCCGGATGGGCTTCATCCAGCGGAATGCAATCCACCGGGCACACTTGCTGGCATTGAGGCTCGTCGTAGTGGCCGACACACTGGGTGCACAGGTTGGGGTCGATCACGTAGATCTCCTCACCCTGGGAAATCGCAGCGTTCGGGCACTCGGGTTCGCAGACGTCGCAATTGATGCAATCGTCGGTGATGATCAGGGACATGGAAACTCCTGCCAGGGCCGTCAGCCAAGGCATCTGAAAACTAATGCGGGCAATTGTGCCGCATTGGCGCCCGCAGTGCGAGCGGGCGCCGATTGAGCGGTGTTACTTCTTGAAGCGCAGCGTCAGTGCATCGGCCACGGCCGGGTGCACGAACTTGGTGATATCCCCGCCCAACGCCGCGATTTCACGGACCAACGTCGAGGAAATGAACGAATAACGCTCCGACGGTGTGAGGAACAGGCTTTCCACGTCCGGCGCCAGTTGGCGGTTCATGTTGGCCAGTTGGAATTCGTATTCGAAGTCCGACACCGCACGCAGGCCACGCAGGAATACATTGGCATTCTGCTCTTTGGCGAAATGTGCCAGCAGTGTGGAGAAACCCACTACTTCCACATTGGGCAGGTGCTTGGTGACCTCACGCGCCAGCTCCACGCGCTGTTCCAGGGGAAACAGCGGGTTTTTCTTGGGGCTGGCCGCGACCGCAATGATCACATGATCGAACAGGCGAGAGGCGCGTTCGACCAGATCGCCATGGCCTTTGGTAATCGGGTCGAAGGTACCTGGGTACAACACTCGGTTCATCGCGTCGTCCTGGCGGAGTCCGTTGGGGAACCGGATGGTATCGCAGCCATCCCGGTCGGCCAAGTCGACTTATGTAGATAGATACCGCGAATACCCGGTTTATTCATGCCGTTTTCAGACGTTCGGCCAACGCCGTCGCCAGTTGTGCGGTCAAGCCATACACCGACAATTGCGGGTTGGCACCAATGCTGGTGGGGAACAGCGAGCCGTCGTGGATCGACAGATTACGCAACTGGTGATGGCGACCCAGGCTGTCGGCTACCGCGTTTTTGGGATCTTCACCCATGGCGCAACCGCCCATCACATGGGCGCTGCCCAGGGTGGTGCGATGCAGTTCCAGACTCAGGCCGTCAATCAGGCTGCGTGCCTCAGCCAAGGTGTTGACGTAACGCGCATCGTGGTGCAGCGGCTTGACCGACTTGGCGCCTCCTGCGAACTGGATCTCGGCCATGCTGTGGAAGGCCCGGCGCAAACCGTCCCAGGCGTAAGGCGAAACCTGATAGTCGAGCACCGGCGTGCCGTCCCCACGCAAGCCCACGGTGCCGCCTTGGCTGTCGGGGTGAAAGCCGTCGCGCAGCAACGCCAGCATGGCGTGGGTGTGGGGCAGTTGGCCCATCTCCAGTGCGTTTTGCGTGCCATAGCCACCGAACAGGGTGCTGGCCAATCCCGGATGCAGGGGCGGTGCTTCGAGCTTGTAGGACATTTTGCCGGTGGTGCCGTCCTGCCATTGGAAGTGGTCGGAATAGATTGACTGCGGTGCGCCGTAGAACGGGTTGATCACCTCGTCGAATAGCCCCGCGGAGAAGTTCACCAGGTGCAGGAACGTACGCTTGCCCAGGCGCGAATGCGGGTCGGGCGCATCCGAACGCATCAGCAGCGCCGGGCTGTTGATGCCTCCACCAGACAGCACGTAATGCTTGGCCTTGACTGTAATTTTATGGCCGGTGGGCGCCACACAGCGCTCGTCCATGGCTACGCATTCCAGGCTGCTGATGGTGTCGCCACTGTACTTGAGGTGCTCGGCCCGGGCCAGGTAGAGCAGTTCGCCGCCTTTTTCCAGGGTGGAAGGGATCGTGGTCACCAGCATCGATTGCTTGGCGTTGACCGGGCAGCCCATGCCGCAATAACCCAGGTTGAAGCAGCCGCGTACATTGCGTGGGATCACATGCCAGCTATAGCCGAGTTTTTCGCAGCCTTTACGGATCACATCGTTATTGGCATTGGGCGGAATGGCCCAGGGGGCGATGCCGAGGCGTTGCTCCATTTTCTCGAACCATGGCGCCATCTCGATGCTGCTGTGGCCTTTGACCGCGTATTCACTGGCCCAGTGTGAGAGCGTGGCGTCGGGCGTGCGGAAGCTGGACGTCCAGTTGATCAGCGTGGTGCCACCCACGGCTCGGCCTTGCAGGATAGTGATCGCGCCGTCCTTGCTCATGCGGCCAATGCCTTCCTGGTACAGGCTGGCGTAGGCCTCGTCCTCCAACAGTTTGAAATCGCTGCTGGTTTTGAGTGGACCTTCTTCGATCAGCAGCACCTTGTAGCCGGCGGCACTGAGGATTTCAGCCGTGGTACCCCCTCCCGCACCGCTGCCGATGATCGCCACGTCGGCTTCCAGAGTCAGGTCATGGTCGAGGGCGGCACCATTGTGGGTTTTCCAGCCGCGGGCCAGGCCGTCGCGGAACAGATCGGGTACGGGCATAGGAATGAACTCTTATTTTTGTATGAAGTTACAGTCACTGTGGGAGCTGGGTTTCCAGGGTTAGATCTTCGGCGGCCCGGGGTAGCCGCAATGGGCCCAGGATGCCGGCCGGAAGTACCAGGCCATGATCACCAGCTTGAGCAGCGAGCCCTGGCCCATGCGCAGCAGGTTCAGGTAGCTGTTTTCCCAGCGATACAGGAAGTTGCGGATCTGGTCTGCGCTGGCGTTTTCCCAACTGCCCCAGATTCCGGTCAACGGCCCACGGGTGATGCCCATGCCTAATACGTCGAACAGTTGCTGGGTGAGCTTGAACATTTCCGGCGACAGGTGTTGCAGGCTGTAGTCGAGTTTTTTCAGGGTGTCTTCAATCCCGCTGGCCACTTCCTGGGCGCTGGCTGCGCCTTCGAGCAGCACTGGGATCACCGCTCGCAGGAAGGGCAGGTCGCTGCTGCGCAGCATGGCAAAGCCGCTGGCCGGGGTGCTGCTGGAGCAGCCGCTGAGGCTGGCGCCCAACCCGGCGGTGGCCAGGAAGGCGCTGGCACACAGGCCGATTTTCAAGACGCCGCGCCGTGACAGCACGGGTGATTCAGTCAGGCTGGGGTTCATTGTTTTTATGGTCCCGAGGGTGGCGATATCAGCGGATAAACAGCTTCTGGATGAGCTTCTGGATTGATTTTCCATAAGGCGGGTAGATCAACTTCGCCGCATTCAGGCGCTGTTTCACCAGTACGCCTTTGGCTTTGCTGAACGTCAGGAAGCCTTCATGGCCATGGTAGTGGCCCATGCCCGATGGGCCGATGCCACCGAACGGCATATCGTCCTGGGCAACATGCAGCAGCGTGTCGTTCAGGCATACGCCGCCGGAGTGGGTTTCGTGGAGTACTCGGTTTTGTTCGCCCTTGTTGTAGCCGAAGTAATACAGGGCCAGTGGGCGAGGGCGTTGGTTAATGTAGGCAAAAGCCTGGTCGAGGCCGCGATAAGGCACGATCGGCAGCAGTGGCCCAAAGATCTCATCCTGCATCACGATCATGTCATCGTTGACGTTCAGCAGCAGGCTATGGGCCATGCGCCGCGCTTGGCCCTGGTCGTACAGCGGAATCAACGTGGCACCTTTATCGGTCGCGTCTTTGACGTAGCTATTGAGCCTGGCCAGTTGCCGCTCGTTGATGATGGCGGTGTAGTCCGGGTTGTCGGCCAGGGTTGGATAAAACCCGCGAACAGCCTGGGTGTAGGCTTCAACGAAGCCTTCGACGCGATCTTCCGGCACCAGCACGTAGTCCGGTGCCACGCAGGTTTGCCCGGCGTTCAAGGCTTTGCCGAAGGCGATGCGTTCGGCGGCATCCTTGAGCGGCACATCGGCGGAAACGATGGCTGGGGATTTACCACCCAGCTCCAGGGTGACTGGCGTGAGATGTTCGGCCGCCGCACGCATCACATGCTTGCCGATGCTGGTGGCACCGGTAAACAGCAGGTGGTCGAAGGGCAGCTTGGAAAACGCCATGCCCACTTCGGCCTCCCCCAGCACCACGCATACCAGGTCCTCGGGGAAGACTTTCGCCAAGAGTGCCTTGAGCAGTTCGCCAGTGGCAGGTGTGGACTCGCTGAGTTTGAGCATCACCCGGTTACCCGCCGCCAACGCCCCGACCAGTGGGCCAATAGCCAGGTACAGCGGGTAATTCCAAGGCACGATCACACCCACGACACCCAGCGGTTGGTAGATGACCTTGGCCGACGCCGGTTGGAAGGCAATGCCTACGGCGCGGCGGGAGGGTTTCATCCAACCCTTGAGGTGTTTGCTGGCGTAGTGAATGCCATGCAGGCTGGGCATCAGTTCGGCGAACAGGGTTTCGTCGGCGCTGCGGTTGCTGAAGTCCTGGTTGATCGCGTTGATCAACCCTTGGCGTTCGTCACTGAGCAGATCGGACAAGGCCTTGAGCCATTGTTGGCGTTGCGCGGCCGACGGCATCGGGTTGGCCGCATAGGCACGACGTTGGGCGTCGAACAGGTGCTGGAGTTGATCCAGTGCCTGGGAATCTTGCAGGTAGGCAACGTTGGCAGACATGGCGCAGTTCCCGACTATTATTGGAATGCACCATTTATTAGAGTCATTGCTCTAAAATGTCAAATAACATTGCAGCAACATGCGGATTTATCCTGGCAAGGATAGGCCGTAAGATGCCTCATCACGTGTACAGAAGCTGATCCCCTATGGCACCACGAGTAAAGACCAGCGAGCGCATTGTGCAAACCAGCCTGGAGCTTTTTAACCAGCAGGGCGAGCGCAGTGTCAGCACCAACCATATTGCTGCTCATATGGAAATTTCCCCGGGCAACCTGTACTACCACTTCCCCAACAAGCAGGCGATCATCGCCGTACTGTTTCGTGAATACGAAACCTTGGTGGACAGTTTCCTGCGCCCACCCCAAGGCCGTGCCGTCACCGTCGAAGACAAGCGCTTCTACCTGCAGGCCGTGCTGGCCGGCATGTGGCGCTACCGTTTCCTACATCGCGACCTCGAACATCTGCTGGAAAGCGACCCGGAGCTGGCTACCGGCTACCGACGGTTCTCCCAGCGCTGCCTGGTACAGGGCAATGCCATCTATCAGGGGTTTGTCGATGCCGGCATCCTCAATATGGACCCGGTGCAAACCGAAGCCCTGACCCTCAACGCCTGGATCATCCTCACGTCCTGGGTACGTTTCCTGTGCACCACCAATGAAAACTCCGCCCACTTGAGCGCCGAAGCCATCAAGCGTGGGGTGTACCAGGTGCTGGTGCTGGAGGCGGGGTTTGTCGCGCCAGCGGCCAAGGACGCGGTGGATGCATTGTTTAAAGAGTTTTACGTGCCGTTGAATCAGGCACTGGAAGAAGTGAAGTAGAGCCTTTCCCGAATCTGTTCACAGGAGTCCGTCATGCCGCTTGCCCAACTGATCAGCCCCCAGCAACTGGCCGAGCGCCAACAGCGTGGAGGGTTGGTGACCCTGGATTGCCGTTTCGCCTTGGAAGACCCGGATTATGGGCGTTGCAGCTACGCCGAAGGGCATATCGAAGGCGCGCAATACGCCGACTTGGAGCGCCATCTCAGCGGCCCGGTGACCAAAGGCGTGACCGGTCGTCACCCATTGCCGGCAGCGGACACCTTGATTGAACAGTTGAAAACCTGGGGCATCAGCGCCGACACCGACATCGTGTTGTATGACGACGGCCCTGGCGCCTATGCCGCCCGCGCCTGGTGGCTGCTGGCCTGGCTGGGCAAGCGGGAGGGGGTGTTTATTCTGGACGGTGGCCTCAAGGCTTGGCATGCGGCCGGCTTCCCGCTGAGCCTGGATGCGCCGGTGGTTGAGCCGGGAACGTTCAGCGGTGCGCCGGACAATCATCTGCTATTGGATGCCGAACACCTGCAAAAACGCTTGGGCGAACCGGACATGACCTTGATCGACGCCCGCGCCCAACCGCGTTTTCGCGGCGAAGTGGAGCCCATCGACCCAATCGCCGGGCACATTCCCGGTGCCCAATGTGCGGCATTCAATGAAAACCTGGGCAGTGACGGCCGTTTCCTGCCGGCTGAACAGCTCAAGCAGCGTTTCGCTACGCAGCTGCAGGGCCGCTCGCCGGATAAGCTGGTGGCGTATTGCGGATCAGGTGTGACGGCGTGCCATAACCTGTTTGCCCTGAGCCTGGCCGGCTACCCGTTAGGGAAGCTGTACGCGGGGTCGTGGAGCGAGTGGATTACTGATCCTGAGCGTGAAATTGCTACAGGCGACTGAATCGACTGAGGTGTAAACCCAATCAACTGTGGGAGCTGGCTTGCCTGCGATGAGGGGGTGTCAGCAAACTGATTGTTGGCTGATATGCCGCTATCGCAGGCAAGCCAGCTCCCACATTTTTTAACCGTGTTGTGCCAGCAGCCATTTCGGAATCCGGCGCTCCAAGTAATAGCTTGGTTGCTTGAGCGAGCCGTCGACAAACCCCACATGCCCACCTTTGGCCAGCAGCTCGAATTCGGTGCACTCCGACAGTTCCCTCGCCTCGGGCAAGCTGTGGGCAAACACAAACGGGTCATCCGCCGCCTGGATGATCAGGGTCGGCGTGCGGATCGCCCCCAGGTAATAACGGCTCGATGCACGGCGGTAATAGTCCTCGGCGCTGAGGAAACCATGCAGCGGCGCGGTGACCCGCCCGTCGAAGTCCCAGAACGTGCGCATCTTCTCCAGTGAGCCAAGGTCTTCCAGGGTTTTAAGCCCGTCAGACCGGCCATCCTGCTGAAAGCGGCTCTGCTTGGTGCGGATGTACGCCAACATCTCGCGCATGAAGTGCTTTTGATAAACCCGCGAAAACCCCAGCCCGATACGGTCTGCACACTGATCCAGGCGAAATGGCACCGACACCGCCGCGGCGCCTTGCAGGCCGGACATTTCACCGGTCTCCCCCAGGTGCTTGAGTAGCACGTTACCGCCCAGCGAATAACCCACCGCATACAGTGGCGCCAACGGCCGTTTGGCTCGCAGGTGCGCAATTGTTGCTGCCAGGTCTTCACTGGCGCCGGAGTGATAACTGCGCGCCAGCAGGTTCGGTTCACCTGAGCAACCGCGCCAGTTCAACGCCGCGCTGGCCCAGCCTTGGGTGGCGAGGGCTTTTTGCAGGCCGGCTACATAGGGTGAGTTGGATGAACCGGTCAACCCGTGCAGCACCAGCACCAACGGTGCTTGCGCGTCGTGGGGGCCGTGCCAGTCGAGGTCGAGGAAGTCGCCATCGTCCAGCCACAAGCGTTCGCGTTGGCGTTCGATGTGGGTGGTCGGGCGCCATAGCGGCCCCCAGAGCGTTTGCAGATGGGGGTTGCCGAGGCCGAAGGCGGGTTTGAAGGTTTCAGAAGAAGGCTTCATGCAGATCTCTGTAGTGAGCGGGCTTGCCCCGCGCTGGGTGGCGGAGCCGCCCCAATCCGTCCAATGCATGCATCCAGGTAGAACTCAGGCGTCTGGTTTTGGGGCGACTTCGCCACCCGGCGCGGGGCAAGCTCGCTCACTACAAGGTGTTGCGGTGCCACAGTGCGTAATACACCCGACCGGACTTCTGCTCCCGATGCAGGCGCCAGCTGCCCGGCAGGCCAAGGGTGGAGGGTGCGGTCTCGCTTTCAGTGTAGATCCACGCATCCGCCGCCAGCCATTGGCGTTCTTCCAGCAACGCACACACAGTCGGCAGCAGGTTCTGGTTGAACGGTGGGTCGAGGAACACCACGTCGTATTCGCTGGCCGGCTGGGTTTCCAGATAGCGCAATGCATCGGCCGTCTGGACCTGGCCGGTGGTGCAGCGCAGGGTGCCCAGGTGTTCCTTGAGGCTGGAAACCGCCACATTGCTGGCATCCAGCGCCTGGCCTTGGGCCGCGCCACGGGACAGCGCTTCGAGGAACAGCGCGCCACTGCCGGCAAACGGGTCCAGCACCTTGGCTCCACCGATGTACGGCGCGAGCCAGTTGAACAGGGTTTCACGCACGCGATCGGGTGTTGGGCGCAGGCCCACGACGTCGGGGAAGCTCAGCTTGCGGCTGCCCCATTCGCCACCAATGATACGCAGTTGGCCCACACCGTTATGCACGTTGTGGACGGGTTTTTTCGGGCGAGATGAACTGGCCATTAATGCTCCGGAACCCCGAGCGGTTGCTCGGCAGGTTTATCAGTGGGGGGCGGTAGTGGCTTTTGCGCAATCGTCGGGCCGGCGGTCACGATGACCATCTTGTCGGCGCTCAAGTGTTTGTTCAAGGCAGCCTTGACCTGCTCTACGGTCAGGGCCTGGGATTGTTTCATGAAATCTTCCAGATAGCTCAGCTGCAGGTTGTAGAAACCCATGGCGCCCAGCTGCCCGACGATATCGGCGTTGCTCGCCGTCGACAGTGGGAAGCTGCCCGCCAGCTCGCGCTTGGCGTCATCGAGTTCCTTTTGCGTCGGGCCGGTCTTGAGGTAGTCGGCCAGCACGTCTTCAACCAGGCGCAGGGTGCCGCCACTCATTTCGGCGCGGGTCTGCAGGTTGATCATGAACGGGCCGCGTACCTGCATCGGCGAGAAGCCGGAGTACACGCCGTAGGTCAGGCCGCGTTTTTCGCGGACTTCGCTCATCAGGCGAGTACCGAAGCCGCCGCCACCGAGAATCTGGTTGCCCAGGGACAGGGCCGCGTAGTCCGGATCGGCGCGGTCGATACCCAGTTGGGCGAACAGCAGGTGAGTCTGTTTGGATGGAAACTCTATATGGCTCAGGCCGGCCTTGGGCTCAACGGGTTGGGCGATCTTGGCCAGTGCCGGGCCTTTGGGCAGCGCTGCGGAAACCTTGGCCGTCATGGCCTCGGCTTCGGCGCGGGTCAGGTCGCCGACCACTGCAATGACTGCATTGCCCGCGGCGTAAGCCTTGGCGTGGAAGGCTTGCAGTTGGGCCGGGGTGATTTTTGGAACACTCTCGGGCGTGCCTTCACTCGGGTGTGCGTAAGGGTGGTCACCGTAGAGGCGCTTGAACAGTTCCAGGCTCGCCAGTTTGCCGGGGTTCTGTTTCTGGTATTCGAAGCCGGCGAGGATCTGGTTCTTGATGCGCGCCAGGGAGTCGGCCGGGAAGGTCGGCTTGCCGATCACCTGATCAAACAGGCTCAGGGCTGCGTCGCGTTTGTCGCTGTCGCTCAGGCTGCGCAAGGACACCAGCGCCATGTCGCGGTACGCGCCATTACCGAAGTCGGCACCCAGGCCTTCAAAACCGCTGGCGATCTGGCTGACATCCTTGCCCGGTACGCCTTCGTTGAGCATGGCGTTGGTCATCAGCGCCAGGCCCGGCGCGTCGCCGTCCTGGCTGCTGCCGGCGGCGAACAGGATACGCAGGTCGAACATCGGCAGTTCATGGGCTTCGACGAACAGGACCTTGGCGCCTTCGGCGGTGTTCCAGGTTTGTACGTCGAGCTTGCGGTTCGTCGGCGCCTTGCCGTCCAGCTCCGCCAAGGATTGCAGTTTGTTGGCCGATTGCGCCTTGTCCAATGCCTGGCTGGCGACGGACTCGCTCGGACGCAGGAAATACACGGCGCTCGCGGCGATCAGGGTGACGACGATCAGGCCGGGAAAAATCAGGCGGCTGCTTTTGCGATCACTCATGAGCGGTCTCCTCAGGCAGAACATGGGCGACGCTCAGACGTTCGCGGGTGAAATAGGTACGTGCGGCTTTCTGGATATCTTCCGGCGTCACGCTTTGCAGGTCAGCCAGTTCGGTGTCCATTAACTTCCAGGACAGGCCGACGGTTTCCAGGGAGCCGATGGCCGTGGCCTGGCTGGTGATGGAGTCGCGTTGGTAGACCACGCCGGCAATGACCTGGGCGCGGATACGCTCCAGTTCCTCAGTGGTCGGTGGCTTGGCTTTCAGTTCATCCAGCAGGCGCCACAGGCCGGCTTCGGCTTGGGCAATGGTCTTTTTCTTCTGCTGGTTTGGCGTGGCCGTCAGGGTGAACAGACTGTCACCACGGGTATAGGCGTCGTAGCTGGTGGAGGCGGCGGAGACCAGCTCTTCACCGCGCTCCAGTTGCTCCGAAATGCGTGCGCTATAGCCGCCATCCAGCAGCGCCGAGATCAGGCGCAGGGCTTGTACCGAGCGCTTGTCTTCGGCAGTCGCCAAGCCGGGTACGTTGAAGCCGAGGATGACGCTTGGCAGTTGGGTTTGCACGCGCATTGTCAGCAGGCGTTCACCGGGCTCGGCCAGCTCCAGCGGGATCTTGGCGGGCGGCACGTCACGCTTGGGGATCGGGCCGAAGTAACGCTGGGCCAGGTTTTTCACTTCATCCGGCGTTACATCGCCGACCACCACCAGGGTGGCGTTGTTCGGCACGTACCAGGACTGATACCAGTGGCGCAGTTCTTCAACTTTCATGCGCTCAAGGTCGGCCATCCAACCGATGGTCGGCGTGTGGTAGCCGCTTGCCGGATAGGCCATGGCCTTGAAGCGTTCGTAAGCCTTGGACATCGGGTTGTCGTCGGTGCGCAGGCGACGCTCTTCCTTGATCACTTCGATTTCGCGGCTGAACTCATCGGCCGGCAGGCGCAGGCTGGCCATGCGGTCGGCTTCCAGTTCGAAGGCAACGCCCAGGCGATCACGGGCCAGCACCTGGTAGTAGGCGGTGTAGTCGTCGCTGGTGAAGGCGTTCTCCTCGGCGCCCAGGTCGCGCAGGATCAGCGAAGCTTCGCCGGGGCCGACCTTGGCGCTGCCCTTGAACATCATGTGTTCCAGGGCGTGGGACAAACCGGTCTGGCCCGGGGTTTCATAGCTCGATCCCACCTTGTACCAGACCTGGGAAACCACCACCGGCGCGCGATGGTCTTCGCGCACGACCACTTTGAGGCCGTTATCCAGGGTGAATTCATGGGTGGGTTGTGGGTCGGCAGCCAGAGCTGAAAGGGGCAGACAAACTGTGCTGAGCAGCAGGCCTGCGGCGCGGCGGGCTAGAGCATTCATTCGTTTTTAAACCTGTTGGGCTGCCCGCTTGGTCTTAGCGTCGGCGGGCGAGGAGGTGCTAGGATACTGATCCGACTTAGGGTCGGCCACTGCGGCCACCATATCGTGCCGGATCAAGTCGTAGGAATGCTGGAATAGAACGTGGGTTTCCCCGACGATCTTCCACTTTTCGCCGATGTTATCGCTTCAGTCCTTTATTGAAACGATTCGTTAAGGCATTTATTTACGCCTTACAAAATGTTGCGCATGAACAAGCCAGCCTTAAAGCAGTCTGTTCTGCATCGAATTTATTTACCGAGGCGCCTTGGCGCATCGCTACTTTGAGATAGCCGTCCTCCATGTTTGGTTCCAACGACGACAAGAAGAGCCCAGCTGCGGCTGGCGAGAAAAAAGGCCTGTTCGGATGGCTGCGCAAAAAGCCGCAGGAAACCGTCGTCGAACAGCCACAGGTGCAACCTGAGCCGATTCCTGAGCCAATAAAAGAAGCCGAACCGGTTGCTGAAACTCCGGCACCGGTGGTGCTGCCGATGGCTGAGCCGGTGTTGCAGCCAGTGGTCGAGGCGGCGCCGGAAGCAGAGTCGGAGCCAGAACCTGAGCACAAGCCGTGGCTGGAATTGCCAGTGGCTGAAGAACCGGTGGCGCTGGTTGAAGACGTACAGGCCGAACACATCACGCCACCGATTCCTGCGGTCGTTGAGCCAGTGGCGGTGGTGGTCGAGGCGCCGCCGGTCGTAGAAGTGGCGGCTCCTGCTGCCGTCGAGCCAGAGCCTGTGGTTGCTGCCGCTGCCGAAACCAGCAAAACCGGCTTCTTCGCCCGTCTCAAGCAGGGCCTGAGCAAGACCAGCGCCAGCATCGGCGAAGGCATGGCCAGCCTGTTCCTGGGCAAGAAGGTCATCGATGACGAACTGCTGGAAGACATCGAAACCCGCCTGCTGACCGCCGACGTGGGCGTCGAAGCCACCGCCGTGATCATCCAGAGCCTGACCCAGAAGGTCGCGCGCAAGCAACTGACTGACGCCGACGCACTGTACAAGTCCCTGCAGGCCGAGCTGGCAGCGATGCTCAAGCCCGTGGAAGCCCCGCTGGTGATCACGCCGAACAAGCCATTTGTGATCCTGGTCGTGGGCGTCAACGGCGCCGGCAAGACCACCACCATCGGCAAGCTGGCCAAGAAGCTGCAGTCTGAAGGCAAGAAAGTCATGCTGGCTGCGGGCGACACCTTCCGCGCCGCTGCCGTTGAACAGCTGCAAGTGTGGGGCGAGCGCAACAAGATCCCGGTAATCGCCCAGCACACCGGCGCCGACTCTGCTTCGGTGATCTTCGATGCCGTGCAGGCCGCCAAGGCGCGCAACATCGATGTGTTGATCGCCGATACCGCCGGTCGCCTGCACACCAAAGACAACCTGATGGAAGAACTGAAGAAGGTGCGCCGGGTGATCGGCAAGCTCGACGCAGACGCGCCCCACGAAGTATTGCTGGTGCTGGACGCCGGTACTGGTCAGAACGCCATCAACCAGGCCAAACAATTCAACCAGACGGTGCAACTGTCCGGCCTGGCATTGACTAAGCTCGACGGCACGGCCAAGGGTGGCGTGATTTTCGCCCTGGCTAAACAGTTCGGGTTGCCGATTCGTTATATCGGTGTCGGTGAAGGTATCGATGACCTGCGCACCTTTGAAGCCGAACCCTTTGTACAGGCACTGTTTGCCGAGCGGGAGCGTTCATGATTCGATTCGAGCAGGTCGGTAAACGCTATGCCAACGGGCATGTGGGCTTGCATGAGCTGAGCTTTCGAGTGCGCCGTGGCGAATTCTTGTTTGTCACCGGCCATTCGGGTGCTGGCAAAAGTACATTGTTGCGTCTGCTGCTGGCCATGGAACGCCCGACCACCGGCAAGCTGCTGCTGGCCGGCCAGGACCTGGCGACCATCAGCAATGCGCAGATTCCGTTCCTGCGTCGCCAGATCGGCGTGGTGTTCCAGAACCACCAGTTGCTGTTCGATCGCACGGTGTTCAATAACGTCGCGCTGCCGTTGCAGATTCTCGGGCTGTCCAAGGCCGAGATCATCAAGCGTGTGGATTCGGCCCTGGAGCGCGTGGCGCTGTCGGACAAGACCGACCTTTACCCAGGCGACCTGTCCACCGGCCAGCAGCAGCGCGTCGGCATCGCCCGCGCCATCGTTCACCGCCCGGCCTTGCTGCTGGCGGACGAACCCACCGGTAACCTCGACCCGCGTCTTGCCGCCGAAATCATGGGCGTGTTCGAAGACATCAACCGCCTGGGCACCAGTGTGCTGATCGCCAGCCACGACCTGGCGCTGATCGCTCGCATGCGCCACCGCATGCTGACCCTGCAACGCGGTCGCTTGATCGGTGACGGGGAGGCTGGTGTATGAGTGCCACTCGCAGCCCTAAAGTTTCCGAACGCGTGGCGCCGAAAGCGGCCGACCCGCAACCGTCGAAGAAGAAAAAGCACGACGAGGACGATGGCCCGGACTTCGGCACGCTGCTGCGCGCCTGGATCGAAAGCCATCGCGCCAGCCTGCTCGACAGCCTGCGCCGCCTGGGCAAGCAGCCGATTGGCAGCTTCTTCACGTGCCTGGTGATGGCCGTGGCGTTGAGTCTGCCGATGGGTTTGTCGCTGCTGCTTAATAATGTGGAGCGCCTGGGCGGGTCCTGGCAGCGTGCGGCGCAGATTTCCCTTTACCTCAACCTCGACGCCAGCACCAAGGATGGCGAGGGGCTGCGCGATGACATCAAGAACCTGCCGGGCGTGGCGGATGCTGAGTACATCAGTCGCGACCAGGCCCTTGAAGAGTTCCAGCAACAATCCGGGCTGGGCGAGGCGCTGAAAGAGCTGCCGCAGAACCCGCTGCCGGGCGTGGTGCTGGTGACGCCGAACGAAGTCGACAAACCGGCCCTTGAGGCCCTGCGACAAAAACTCGCAGAGATGCCCAAGGTGCAACAGGCGCAGCTTGATCTAGTCTGGGTGGAGCGCCTGGCGGCGATCCTCAAGCTGGGCGATCGCTTTGTGTTCGGCCTGACGGTGCTGTTGGTGTCTGCATTACTTTTGGTGATAGGCAATACCATTCGTCTTCATATTGAAAACCGTCGCACCGAGATAGAAGTGATTAAACTGGTCGGCGGCACGGACAGCTATGTGCGTCGTCCTTTTCTGTACATGGGCGCGCTTTATGGCTTGGGTGCCGGGATTTTGTCCTGGGGCGTGCTGGCGTTTGGCCTTGACTGGCTGAACGACGCGGTCATCGGGCTTGCCGGCTTGTATGGCAGTGATTTTGCGCTGGCCGGCGTGCCGGTTGCCGATGGTCTGAGTCTCTTGCTTGGCGCAGTGCTGTTGGGGTATATCGGTGCTTGGATTGCGGTCGCTCGTCATTTACGCGAGCTGGCACCGAAGTAGTTAATGTCAGATTAATGTGGTTTCGTTTGTATTGACCGTATTGGTGGTTTAGGGAACTTTTCCTACGGTTCCCGGTCAATTTTCGCAGTGCTGAACTGCACGAGTTATGTGAGTCGGAGGTTTTTTCGTATGACCACTTCTTTGCAACCTGCTTATGCCTTGGTCCCGGGTGCGAACCTGGAGGCTTATGTGCACACGGTGAACAGCATTCCATTGCTGACGCCTGAGCAGGAGCGTGAACTGGCCGAGAGTCTCTACTATGAGCAGGATTTGGGGGCGGCTCGGCAGATGGTGCTCGCCCACCTGCGTTTTGTCGTACATATCGCCCGTAGCTATAGCGGCTACGGCCTGGCCCAGGCTGACCTGATCCAGGAAGGCAACGTCGGCCTGATGAAGGCTGTAAAGCGCTTCAACCCTGAAATGGGCGTGCGCCTGGTGTCGTTTGCCGTGCACTGGATCAAGGCGGAAATCCACGAGTTCATCCTGCGCAACTGGCGCATCGTGAAAGTCGCGACCACCAAGGCCCAGCGCAAGCTGTTCTTCAACCTGCGCAGCCAGAAAAAACGCCTGGCATGGCTCAACAACGAGGAAGTCCACCGCGTGGCCGAAAGCCTCGGTGTGGAGCCCCGTGAAGTGCGCGAGATGGAAAGTCGCCTGACCGGCCATGACATGGCCTTCGACCCGGCTGCCGAAGCGGACGACGACAGTGCCTTCCAATCGCCGGCCAACTACCTGGAAGACCACCGGTACGACCCGGCGCGTCAACTGGAAGATGCCGACTGGAGCGACAACTCCAACCACAACCTGCACGAAGCGCTGGAAGTGCTGGACGACCGCAGCCGTGACATCCTCTATCAGCGTTGGCTGGCGGAAGATAAAGCCACGCTGCACGACCTGGCACAGAAGTACAACGTGTCGGCGGAGCGGATTCGTCAGCTTGAGAAAAGCGCGATGAATAAGCTGAAGCTGTCGATCGCTGCCTAAAACGCTGCGAAAAGACAAGAAAATGCCCCGATCGAGAGATCGGGGCATTTTTGTTTGGGCTCAGATAGTCTCAAAGCCCATCTCAGTTCAATGTGGGATCTGGCTTGCCTGCGATGAGGCCGTGTCAGGCAATACATCTG
>NZ_JBOICG010000130.1:0-2388 GCF_050739995.1 Pseudomonas sp.
CTGCGGCACTCCTGAAACACCGCGTATACCGCATCGCAGGCAAGCCAGCTCCCACAGGGTTCAGTGTTCAAACCAAGTCAATCTGGCCGCTCGAAAGTACGCGGCCTGAAGGACGGGTCACCAGACCTGACCCTGGCGCTTCAACTCCAGGCGCCGCACGAACTCCTCCAGCACCAGGCCATAGAGGTCGTCCTGCAGATAGGCATCTTCAATGCCCGCGTCCAGGTTGGGGTTGTCGTTCACTTCAATCACCACCACCTTGTCGCCGGACTGCTTGAGGTCGACGCCGTAAAGGCCATCGCCGATCAGGTTGGCGGTCTTCACGGCCAGCTCCACCACCGCCTTGGGCGCTTCGTGGACCGCCAGGGTGCGGCATTCGCCGTTGATGTCCTGGCCGATGGCCTTGTGGTTGTAGATCTGCCAATGCCCTTTGGACATGAAGTACTGGCAAGCGAAGATCGGCTTGCGGTTGAGTACGCCGATGCGCCAGTCGTACTCGGTGTAGAAAAATTCCTGGGCCAGCAACAGCACCGAATGTTCGAACAACTCGGCGGTGGCCTTGAGCAGTGCTTCCTGGCTTTCCACCTTGATCACCCCACGGGAGAAACAACCGTCGGGAATTTTCAGCACCAGCGGAAAGCCCAGGCGCTCGCCGACGCGTTCAAAATCTTCCGGTCGTTCCTTATAGAGAATCTCGGTGGCGGGCATGCCCAGTCGGTGGCTGTTGAGCAGGTCGGTGAGGTAGACCTTGTTGGTGCAACGCAGGATCGACGCCGGGTCGTCCATCACCACCAGGCCCTCGCTTTCGGCTTTCTTGGCGAAGCGGTAGGTGTGGTTGTCGACGCTGGTGGTCTCGCGGATCAGCAAGGCGTCGTACTCGGCCAAGCGCGAATAGTCCTTGCGTTCGATCAACTCCACATCAATACCCAGGCCTTTGCCGACGCGGATGAAATTATCCAGGGCTTTGGCGTTGGACGGCGGCAGTTGCTCCAGGGGATCGTGCAGGATGGCCAGGTCATAACGGGCCAGGCGACGTGAACGCGGCTGGCGCCAGATCTTGCGGCTGAAGTTGTCCAGGGCGTGGGCGAATTGATCTTCTTGATCATCGCGCAACTTGTGCAACACGCCCGATTTAACGCCTTCGATATGCCAACCGTTATTCTTTTTGAAATCAACTAACAGAATCGGACACGGGAAGGCTTCAAACAATTGGCGGGCCAGATCCTGCAACGGTTCTATATTGGTCCGGCCAAAGTAAAGGGTCAGGGTAAAACCTTCGGTATTACTGTAAAGGTGGTGGCTCAAGGCTTTATCGAGGGTTTTATCCAGATCGTCCAGAGCCAGGCCGTACAGCGATTTTCTTGTCAGCTCGCTGATGGTGCGCACCGACGGAATCACCTTGTGCCCACGGGCTTCGGCCAACAGCGAGCAGTAGTAACCGTGCCCCAGGTACTTGTAGCTGCGGCACAGGTTGATCACCTGCACGCGCTTGCCACTCTCGTTTTCCCGGGTCTGCTCCAGGTATTCCTGGGCGGTGACGATGTCTTCGCTGGGGAAGTAAGAGGCCCAATCTTCCTTGCGTTCGACGATGATCACAACTTGACTGGTGGCTTTCGGCGGTGCGGAAAAATAACCTGTATTAGTGATTGTCGCCGCGACGCTTTGCTCGGATACTTCACGCCAATGACTTTGTACCGCCGACATAATATTTGATCCGCTTTAGAGAACTCGACCTTTTCTATTAAGCACGATCTTTTAGAGAAGTCCCGTTTCGTTACGACACTTTTACGGCGGTCATATGGCTCTTTCCTTTCGCGTTGCAACCCCCGCTGATGTGCCCGAACTGATGGCACTGGAACAGCACTGTTTCACCACCGACCGGCTCTCGCCACGCAGTTTCCAATGGATGGTCAGCCGTGCCCATGGCCAGTTGCTGGTGGCGGAGAATGAGCGGCAATTGCTGGGTTATGCGCTGGTGCTGTTTCGCCGTGGCACCTCGCTGGCGCGACTGTACTCCATCGCCATCGCCGAGCACGCACGGGGCATGGGCCTGGGCAAACAGCTATTGGCGCGTATCGAGGCCTGCGCCCAGGTGCATGAATGTGCCCGCCTGCGCCTTGAAGTGCGCACCGACAACTCCGGCGCCATCGCCCTGTACGAACACAACGGCTACCGACGTTTTGCCTTCATCACCGACTACTACCAAGACCACACCCCTGCCCTGCGCCTAGAGAAATGCTTGTGGGGGGCTTGCCCCAATGCACGGACCAACTAATGTAGTGAGCGGGGTTGTCCCGCGCGGGGGGGCGAAGCCGCCCCAACAAGGACGTCGCGGTTTTTCAGAAAGACCGAGGTGCCTGTATTTAGGGCGGCTTCGCCCCCCAGCGC
>NZ_JBOICG010000131.1:0-13349 GCF_050739995.1 Pseudomonas sp.
GTGTAGGCCAGCAACACAATGCACAGCACACCGTATATCGCCAATACCTTGGCCGGGTGCAGGCGTCGCATCAACAGGTTGGCGATCAGCTTGCCGATAAAGTAAGCGGCAAAGGTGGTCAGCAGGAACCAGGACGCGCTGCGCTCATTCATGCCGCCCATTTGCATGGCCAGGCGAATGGTAAAGCTCCACACACCCACTTGCGCGCCGACATAGAGAAACTGCGCGAGCACACCAAAGGTAAAGCGCGGGTTACGCCACAGCCGGCCCAAGCTTTGGCGTAGGCTGCCGCGCTTGCTGTCGGCGGGCTTATTACCCTTGCAGGCGGGGAATCGGGTGATGGCGATCAGGATAAACATCAGCACCAGTACCGCGATCATCCACTTGTAGGGCAGCAGCGTGGACTGGATCATTTGCAACTGCTGCACCGCCGCTTCGGAGGCGCTCATCTGTGTCAGTTGTTCAGTGGTCGCGTCGGTGTCCTTGAACATCACGAAGCTGCCCACGTACACCCCGGCCATGGCGCCGAAGGGGTGGAAAGTCTGCGAGATGTTCAAGCGCCGCGTTCCGGTTTCCCGTGGGCCCATCAGTGTCGAATAGGTGTTGCACGCGGTTTCCAGGAACGACAGGCCGGCAGCAATCACAAACAGCGCCAGCAGGAACATGCCGTACTTGGCCGTGGACGCCGCTGGAAAAAACAGCAGGCAGCCGAACATGTACAGCAACAGCCCGATCAGTATCGTGCTCTTGTAGCTCAGGCGACGCACCACCATGGCCGCTGGAATCGCCACGAAAAAGTAGCCCAGGTAAAACGCCGACTGCACAAAGGCTGTCTGGAAATCACTGAGCAAAAACGCTTTCTTGAAGTGTGCGATCAGCACGTCGTTCATGCTCGCCGCCGCGGCCCATAGCGCAAAGATGCTACACAGCAGGATAAAAGCGAACCAGGGCGTGCGGTTCAGGTAAAAGCCATCGGGTGTCTGTTGCAGCGCAGGTTTGTTCATTATTGTTCTCCGGGCTGGGTTGAGGGTGTTACCGCTGCTGCTGGAAGTGGGCGAACGCTTCGCTGTCTGGATAGGAAGATTGGGTGCCCAGTGCCATCACTGAGCACGCCGAATACGCCACTGCCTGTTTCATGGCCTGGCGAATATCGCCGTTGCAGTTCCAGTGCTGAATGAAGCAACCGATAAAGGCGTCACCGGCACCGGTGGTGTCACGGGCGACCACCCGCTGGCCTGGCACCAGGAACTCACCCTCCTCCCCGACGTACAACGCACCGTGCTCGCCAAGGGTGACGATCACGTGGCGAATGCCGCTGGCGACCAGGGTTCGTGCTGCCGTGCGGGCAGCGTTCGGCGAGTCCACGACATGGCCGGTAATCAGAGCCAGTTCAGATTCGTTGGGGATCAGGAAATCCAGTTTTGCCAAGTGTTCGGCACTCAGGCCGGCCAACGCCGGTGCGGGGTTGAGCAACACTGCAATCCGATGCCGATGGGCGAACTCGATGGCGTGGTACACCGTGTCCAGGCTGATCTCCAGTTGCAGCACGATCAACGTGCACTCACGCAGGTCTTGCGCCGCCGCGTCGATGTCAGCCGGCGTCAAATGCGCATTGGCGCCTTTGACGATCAAGATGCTGTTGTGGGAGTCGGCCTGTACGAAAATCGGTGCAACGCCACTGGAAACCCCCGGCACCCGCTGAACGTAGCGGGTGTTGATGCCAAAGCGCTGGAAATTGGCCAATGTGTTGTCGGCAAACATGTCATCGCCGACTTTGCTTAACATCAATACATCGGCACCCAGCTTGGCTGCCGCCACCGCCTGATTGGCCCCCTTGCCCCCGCAACCCAAGGCAAAACCCAGGGCTTCCAGGGTTTCGCCCTGGGCTGGCATGCGGTCGATGTAGGTAATCAAATCCACCATATTGCTGCCGATGACTGCGATCTTGCTCATTGCTATTCCACCTTATTGCGGCACGACCAGGCAGGTCGTGGCGCTCTTGTTTTGTTATTTAAATAACATTAGGTGTGAATATTCAATCTTTTTTTTGTGGTGAGAGATCAATGAATCCTACGAGCCCTTCCCATGCCGTTGATTGCGGATTCACGCAGATCCCTTAAGCTGGGCGGCCTTGCACCGCCCGGAACTGAACATGTCCCGAAGTATTGCCCACCTCGCCTTGCTGCTGGGGCTGATCACCGCGATCGGCCCGTTCGCCATCGACAGCTATCTGCCGGCCTTGCCCACCCTGGGTGCCAGCCTGCACGCTTCACCGACGGCGGTACAAATGAGCCTCACGGTGTTCTTTATCATCATCGGGGTGTGCCAGTTGTTTTACGGGCCGATCAGTGATGTATTCGGGCGAAAACCTCCCATTTATGCAGGCTTGGTAATTTTCGCCGTGGCCAGCGTCGGTTGTGCCCTGGCCCCTACAATTGAAGTGCTCATTGGCTTCCGTGCCCTACAAGCCTTTGGCGCATGTGCCAGCATGGTGATCCCGCGGGCGATTGTCCGTGATCTGTATACCGGTCATGACGCCGCACGCTTGATGGCGTTGCTGATGCTGGTCATGAGTGTTTCGCCGATTCTGGCGCCATTGGCCGGTAGCGTGGTGATCTCGATCTGGAGCTGGCGCGAGGTGTTTGTCGTGCTGGCGGTGGTGTCGACGTTGTGCCTGGTGATGACTATCGTGCAGTTGCCCGAAACCCATCCGGCCGAACGCCGCTTGGGCAAAACCCTGGGCAATGCCATCGGTAGCTATGGGGCGTTGCTGCGTGACCCGGTATTCATTGGTTTGTCGCTGGTCAGTGGTTTTGGCTTGGCCACCTTCTTTGTGTTCATCGGCAGCGCACCGTTCGTGTATATCGAGTATTTCGGCCTGACACCGACGCAATTCAGCCTGTGCTTTGCCCTCAATGCCGCATCGTTTTTTACGATGAGCCAACTCACGGCACGCCTGAGCGCGCGTTTTGGGCTGGCACCGTTGATTCGCTGGTCTGTGATCGCAGTCGCCAGCGTGCTGGGTTTGCTGGCGATAACGACAGCCTGGGGCAATCACTTGGCCTTGATGATGAGCCTGCTATTCATCGGTTTTGGTTTTCTTGGCCTGCTGTTGCCGGCCGCCGGGGTCTTGTCCCTTGAGGATCACGGCGCGGTGGCGGGCGCTGCGTCAGCCTTGCTGGGCGCGATCCAGATGATCACAGGTGCGGTGTGCATGGCCCTGGTTGGCGTGTTTGCCGATCACACTCCGACGCCCATGTTGATTGGCATCGCCCTGTGTGCGGTGGCTGCCATGCTCGTCACCTTGTGGACCTTACGCCGCCTGCCGCCGCATTTGGCAGGCGCGCAGCCCTGACATCGTTTTCACTGATATCCGCTATTGGCCGGAATCCGTTCAGGTCCGCCGGCCAGGCTTTATAGAATGGCAACCACAGTCAAACCACCACCGATGGGGTGCTGGAGGTCGTCATGCGTTATGTGCTTATTGCTGTGCTGAGCCTGTTCAGCACCCTAGCCGCCGCCCAGAGTGACCCAGGGCCAGGCGCCACCACGCCGGTCAATCAAGCCGACGATTACTCCGAAGACCTGGATATCGCCAAGGCCGTACGCAACACCAATGCAGCGACAACCACATGCGGACCGGTCAAGGGGCATGTGATTTACGTCGATAGCCAGGGAGTACGTCACGAACTGGACTACATCCGAGTCGGCGACGCCTGCCCACACAGTTGATTCCACCTACAGATCGAAGCGATCCACAGCGCGTCGCCGCTCATTGTCGTCGCGCATGTCATAACTGGCCGTGGTCTGGATATTGGTGTGGTGCGCCAGTTTTTGTGCAATCGACAGGTCATGCTCTTCAATCACCCGTGTGATGAAGGAACGCCTGAAATCATGGGGCATGATCTTCACCCCCACCTGCTCACCGCGCTGACGGGCGATGTAATAAATCGCATGCTTGGTGATGCGCTCGCGGGTGATGTGGCTGCCCCGACGAATACGGTTAAACAGGAAGGTATCGTCCTCCTCCCCGTCCTTGAGCTGCTCGCGGCGAAATGCCAGCCACGCCTGCAACTTTGAGAAGGCCCATTCTGGAGCGTACTTGATCAGCTCTTTATCGCCCTTGCCGGTCACACGCAAACTGCGCTCGCCGAAGTTGATCTGCGCCAAGTCCAGGTTGACCGATTCCGACTTGCGCATGCCCGATCCATATAACATGCCGATGACCGCCGCATCCCGCAGGCCCTGTGGGCGTGGGTCGGCGGCACACACTTCCATCAACTCGCGAATCAGCGTACGGCGCAGGTTACGCCCCTGTCCCAGGCGTGTGCCGGATGCGGCCTTGACCGAGCGCATCTTGAGCAGGTGGTCCTGGCTGATCAGGCTCATGCGCCAGGCTTCGTTCATCACCCCACGTACTGCATTCACATACAGCGATGAGGTGTTTGGCGCATAGCCATCCTCACGCAAGGCTGCCACCAGGCCGATGACGTGTTCAGGTTGCAGCAGGTGCCAATCGATCTCTTCGAGGTTGATGTCCTCGAAACCGAGGCGGTCGGCCGCATCTTGCAGCACGTAACGCATGGTCAGTTGGCTGGAGGGGGCCAGGCGTGTGAGGTAAAGGGTCAACGGGTTGCGGATAGACTCAATCAAAACAGTTCAGCCTTTGAATTAAATACCTCGGACAAGCCATTGTTTAATCGAGATATTTAGTGAATTGGCGAAGGCCGAGTCTAACGCAGGATCGGCCCTGGCACAAAATCACAGGCTATTGATCGTCCTCAACCGGGTCTTGGGGCTGGGTCTGGGACTGGCTCCAATCGGCGTCCTGTTTTTGCATCAGGGTAAACCAATGCTGGCGCATGAATGCCAGGTAGCTGTCCGGTGCCTTGGCGAAATCCTTCTCATCGCTATAACAGCCCGGCAGCGGCAGTTCAGTGCCTTGTTCCTTGTACTGGCTCACCAGTGCCTGTTGTGCGGCGACGCTGCAGTCGACAGGCAGCGGCATGCCACGCAAGGCACCGGCATCTTCGTCCCACCAACTGGCGCCTACGCGATCCACGCCGCGCAGTCGGTATTTCTGGGATTTACCCACGTGCATGATCAACTTGAACTCGCGAGGGCTGACATCGCTGGTGCAGGTGCGCGAATAGCCCACCGTAGCCTGGGTAATGCCATCGCCGGCAAGGTCAGTGACCTTGGTGGCTGCCATGTCAAAGCGCAGCCCGGCGTCGAACTCACAATGCTGTACATCGTCGTACAGCATCCAGACCCGCTTGGGATGGTCACCGTCGAGCAAATATTGGGCGGCATAGACAAAGGCCGACTGGGTGCCGTCATCGTCGCGCTCACTGACCTGTTCAGCGAGCACCAGCAGATTCTTGCCCTGGCGGTCGTCCCAGGTATAGGCCGCGACCTGTTTGCCGCGCACTTCGACGCCATCCGGGACTTGGTTGACGGTGGTCAACGCCACGCCATCGTCGGCTCGCACAGTGGTGATACAGCCCACGGTCAACAACAACCCCATCAACGATCCCATCAACGCGGGCCGCAACTGGCCGCGAAAAAGCTGCACGCTATTCATCCGAGTACCCTGGCAAGAGATGGCTTACTTTACCGGCACTTGAAGGCCAATGCAGAGAAGATTGTTGAATGTGCGATTAAAATCGCCAGGCGTTCGCTCTGCAAAGGTATCCCGTGGCACGTCAGTTACTTAGCTGAACCCTGGCTGTCTATTTGTCAAAAAAACGAGTTTTTCATATGCCTTTCATATTCGTTCAACATTTTTCCGCTTAACCTTGGCCGCAGGACTTGAGAACGAACCGCGTTTTTCCCGACTAACCTGTTGATTAGGCTTTACCTTTCATATATTTCGTCTTTACTCTGCAAGCCCATGGAAGAAACCAGTGCCCGTCCTCAGGAAAGTCAAATGAATGCCGCAACCCCACGCTACGTTTAATCTGCCCGCTGTCCATCAGCCCGGATTACTGCTGTTTTCACGCTCCAATTGCTCTAGCCCCGAGGTCTTGAATCTTTGAAACCCTACCCTATTGATCTCGTGTCGATCGTTATCCCGGTCTACAACGAAGAAGACAGCTTGCCTGAATTGCTGCGTCGTACGACGGCGGCTTGCAAGCAACTGGCCTACAAATACGAAATCATCCTGGTGGATGACGGTAGCCGTGACAGTTCGGCCCAACTGCTGGAAGACGCTGCCGCAGAAGAAGGCAGCAACGTGGTCGCGGTGATCCTGAACCGTAACTACGGCCAGCATGCGGCGATCATGGCCGGCTTCGAGCAGTGCCGTGGCGATGTGGTGATTACCCTGGACGCCGACCTGCAGAACCCGCCGGAAGAAATTCCGCGCCTGGTGGAGCAAGCCGCCCTGGGTTACGACGTGGTTGCCACCGTGCGCAACAACCGTCAGGACTCGGCGTTCCGCCGCTGGCCTTCGCGCTTGATCAACCTGGCCGTGCAGCGCTCCACCGGCGTCGCCATGTCGGACTACGGCTGCATGCTGCGCGCCTACCGTCGCACCATCGTCGATGCGATGCTGGCCTGCCGCGAGCGCAGCACCTTCATTCCGATCCTGGCCAACGGTTTTGCCCGTCACACCACGGAAATCCTGGTGCATCACGCTGAGCGTGAACACGGCGTGTCCAAGTACAGCCCGATGCGCCTGATCAGCCTGATGTTCGACCTGCTGACCTGCATGACCACCACCCCGCTGCGCCTGCTCTCCATTGTGGGCTTCAGCCTGGCGGCACTGGGCATGCTGTTTGCCATAGCGTTGGTCTTCCTGCGCCTGGTCTTCGGTGCTGAATGGGCTGGTTCAGGCATGTTCGTGCTGTTTGCCGTGCTGTTCGTGTTCACCGGTGGTCAATTCATCGGCATGGGCCTCTTGGGTGAATACCTGGGACGCATGTACAGTGACGTACGTGCCCGTCCACGCTTCTTTATTGAAAAAGTGCTGCGTAACCAACCCGCAGCACCTGCGCCGGTCGTCGTGGTCGACGGCCTGGCAACGTCTCACTCTTCCACTTCTCCTTCCGATCAGGTTTCGTCATGAATTCAAAAGCTGTTGTCTTCGCTTACCACGATATTGGCTGTGCAGGCATTGAAGCCCTGCTGACCGCCGGCTACGACATTGCTGCCGTGTTCACCCATGCCGACGACCCCAAGGAAAACAACTTCTACGGTTCCGTCGCCCAACTCTGCGCGCGCAATGGCATCCCGGTACATGCTCCGGAAGACGCCAACCACCCACTGTGGATCGAGCGCATTGCCAAGCTGAACCCGGACTTCATCTTTTCCTTCTACTACCGCAACCTGCTGAGCGAAGCCCTGCTGGCTACCGCTAAAAAAGGTGCGTTCAACCTCCACGGCTCCCTGCTGCCTAAGTACCGTGGCCGCGCCCCGGCGAACTGGGTGCTGGTCAACGGCGAAACCGAAACCGGCGTGACCCTGCACCGTATGGTCAAGCGTGCCGATGCAGGCGCGATCCTGGCCCAGCAGAAAGTCATCATCGACCGCACGGATACTGGCCTGACCCTGCACGCCAAGCTGCGTGAAGCCGCTACCAACCTGCTGCGCGATGCGCTGCCGCAACTGGCTCAAGGCAAGCTGGCTGAAACCGCCCAGGACGAAAGCCAGGCCACCTACTTCGGCCGCCGTACCGCCGCCGATGGCAAGCTGGACTGGAAAAAACCGGCTGAAGAGCTGTTCAACCTGGTTCGCGCCGTCACCCAACCTTACCCGGGTGCTTTCTGCGCCGTGGGCGAGCACAAACTGATCGTTTGGCAAGCCGAAGTGGTCAAGGGCAACGAAGGCCTGGCACCTGGCCGCGTGATCAGCGTCAACCCGCTGCGCATCGCCTGCGGTGAAGATTCCCTGGTGGTCAAGTTCGGTCAGCGCAACGCCGATGGCCTGTTCCTGGCCGGCCCTGCCCTGGCGGATGCACTGGGCCTGGTGGACGGTTCCGTACTGCGCGGCGCCGAGTCCGGCCGCAAGCCACGCCGTACCCGCGTACTGATCCTGGGTGTGAACGGTTTCATCGGTAACCACCTGTCCGAGCGCCTGCTGCGTGACGACCGCTACGAAATCTACGGCCTGGATATCGGCTCCGACGCCATCGAGCGCCTGCGTAGCCACCCGAACTTCCACTACGTGGAAGGCGACATCAGCATCCACACCGAGTGGATCGAATACCACATCAAGAAGTGCGACGTGGTCCTGCCGCTGGTGGCCATCGCCACGCCAATCGAATACACCCGTAACCCACTGCGCGTATTCGAACTGGACTTCGAAGAGAACCTGAAACTGGTTCGCTACTGCGTCAAGTACAACAAGCGCGTGATCTTCCCGTCGACCTCCGAAGTCTATGGCATGTGCCAGGACCAGTATTTCGACGAAGACACCTCCAACCTGGTGGTTGGCCCGGTCAACAAGCAGCGTTGGATCTACTCGGTCTCCAAGCAACTGTTGGACCGTGTGATCTGGGCCTACGGCGACAAAGGCCTGAAGTTCACCCTGTTCCGTCCATTCAACTGGATGGGCCCGCGTCTGGACCGTCTGGATTCGGCGCGTATCGGCAGCTCCCGCGCGATCACCCAGTTGATCCTGAACCTGGTGGAAGGCACCCCGATCCGTCTGTTCGACGGTGGCGAGCAGAAACGTTGCTTCACTGACATCGCTGATGGTATCGAGGCCCTGGCCCGCATCATTGATAACGAAAACGGTGTGTGCGACGGCCAGATCGTCAACATCGGCAACCCGGAAAACGAAGCCAGCATCCGTCAGTTGGGCGAAGAGCTGCTGCGTCAGTTCGAAGCTCACCCGCTGCGCAGCAACTTCCCTCCGTTCGCCGGTTTCCGCGACGTAGAAAGCAAGGCGTTCTACGGCACTGGTTACCAGGACGTGGCACACCGTAAGCCAAGCATCGAAAACGCCAAGCGCCTGCTGAACTGGGAGCCGACCGTAGAGATGAGCGAAACCATCGGCAACACCCTGGACTTCTTCCTGAAAGAAGCCATGCTCGAAATCGCGGACAAGAAGTAATGCAGGCAGGTCTTCGCATTGACGTCGACACCTACCGTGGTACCCGTGAAGGTGTGCCGCGGTTGCTCGAATCCCTGGATGAAGCCGGGGTGAAGGCGACGTTCTTCTTCAGCGTTGGGCCGGACAACATGGGGCGCCACTTGTGGCGCCTCATCCGCCCGCAATTCCTGTGGAAGATGCTGCGTTCCAATGCTGTCGGCCTGTATGGCCTGGATATTTTGCTGGCCGGCACCGCCTGGCCAGGCAAACCGATTGGCCGTGACCTGGGGCATCTGATGCGCCAGGCCAAGGCCGCCGGCCATGAAGTCGGCCTGCACGCGTGGGATCACCACGGCTGGCAGGCCAACACCGGGCGCTGGAGCGAGGCGCAGTTGATCGAACAGATCCGCCGTGGCGTCGACACCTTGAGCGATATCCTGGGCGAACGCATCGACTGTTCAGCGGCTGCCGGATGGCGCGCCGATGAACGCGTTGTGCAAGCCAAGCAAGGCTTCAACTTTCGCTATAACAGCGATTGCCGGGGCACCAGCCTGTTTCGACCAACCTTGGCCGATGGCAGCGCGGGCACTCCACAAATTCCGGTGGACCTGCCGACCTTCGACGAAGTCGTCGGGCCGGTAGTGACTGCCAAAGATTTCAACAGTTTCATTCTTGACCGGTTTGCCGAGTCGAAACTGAATGTCTACACGATCCACGCAGAAGTAGAAGGGATTCTGATGGCTGATGATTTCCGCCAGTTGCTCGCCCAAGCCGGGCAGCGCGGCATCGACTTCAAACCCCTGGGCGACCTGTTGCCCGCGGATGTGACCACCCTGCCCCAGCAACAGCTGGTGCGCGGTGCGTTGAGCGGCCGAGAAGGCTGGCTCGGAGTGCAGCAGGCATGATCCGGCGCTGGGCACTGCCCCTGCTCCTGTTGGCGTTTGGCCTGTTCTACCTGTTGCCCCTGGCCACCCACGGCTTGTGGATTCCCGATGAAACCCGCTATGCACAGATCAGCCAGGAAATGCTGCTGACCGGCAAGTGGGCTTCGCCGCATTTCATGGGCATTCGCTACTTCGAAAAACCCGCAGCAGGCTACTGGATGATCGCGCTGGGCCAGGCGATCTTCGGGCAGAACCTGTTCGGCGTGCGTTTTGCTTCGGCCTTGAGTACCGGGTTGAGCATTCTGCTGGTGTATCTGGTCTCTCGTCGGTTGTGGAACGACCCGCAAAAAAGCTTGGTCAGCACCGTGCTGTACATGAGCTTTGTCAGCGTGGCCCTGCTCGGCGGTTATGCCAACCTTGACCCGCAGTTCACCTTCTGGGTGAACCTGACGGGTGTCGCGCTCTGGTTCTGCTTCGATAGCACCACTCGCCGTGGCCGTTTGTGGTCCTGGGCCTTGCTGGGCTTTGCCTGTGGCATGGGGTTCATGACCAAGGGCTTCCTGGCGTGGTTGCTGCCGGTGCTGATCGCCCTGCCCTACGCCCTCTGGCAGAAACGCCTGGGTGAGTTGCTGGGTTACGGTGTTGTGGCCGTGGTCGTGGCGATTGCCGTCAGCGTGCCGTGGGCATTGGCCGTGCACCTGCAAGAGCCGGACTACTGGAACTTCTTTTTCTGGCATGAACATATCCAGCGTTTTGCCGGTGAAGACGCACAACACGCTGAACCCTTCTGGTATTACCTGCCATTAATGGTTGCGTTCTCGTTGCCATGGGTCGCCCTGCTGCCGTCCACAGTCAAACAAGCCTGGGACGAAAAGCGCCTGCCGAAAACCGCATTTCTGCTGCTATGGCTGCTGATGCCCCTGGCATTTTTCAGCCTGGCCAAGGGCAAGCTGCCGTCCTACATCATGCCGTGCCTGTTGCCCCTGGCCCTGCTGATGGGGTCGACCCTGAGCGACAAGCTCTCCCGGGGCAAAGCCCGTGCATTGCGTATCAACGGTGGGTTGAACCTGGTGATCGGCGTCGTGGCCTTGCTGGCGATCAGTTGGTTCCAATTGAAAAAGCCGATCTACGAGCCAGGGCAGGAAACCCTCAGCCTGGTGCTGGTGTTTACCTTCCTGTTCGGCTGGATCGTGGTCAATCTGTTGCAAGCTGCACGGCCATTGACGCTGTGGGCCGCGCCCGTTGTCGGCAGCTGGCTGCTGGTGGCGCTGGTCCCGGCCGCGCTGCCGCATTCGGTGGTTTACAACAAGACGCCGGACCAGTTCATCATCGATCACTTGCAAGAACTGCAACCGACCAGTGCATTGCTGAGCAATGACCTGGGCGCGGCGTCGGCCTTGTCCTGGCGCCTGGCACGCCCTGAAGTCACCCTCTACAACACCGTGGGTGAAGTGAAATACGGCATTGCCTACCCGGACACGGCCTATCGCAAGGTCGACCCAACCCAGGTCCAGCAATGGATGAGCGATGCGCGCAAGCAAGGCTCCGTGGGTGTGGTGATGCGGGTCAAGGGTGAAGACGAAGTCGCTGAAGTCGAGTTGCTACCCAAAGACGGCAAGCGCTACGAACAAGGCAATATCGTGATCATGATCTTCCCTCAGGCCGCGCAATGATCACTCTGCTTTTGTTGCTGAGCGCCTGTCTGCTTACCTGCATGGGCCAGGTCTCGCAAAAATTTGCCGTCGAAAGCTGGCGCGACCAGCCGGACGGTTGGGCACTGAAACTGCGCTCGCCCTGGTTGTGGTCGGCACTGTTTTGCCTCGGCCTGGGTTTGCTGGTGTGGTTGCTGGTTCTGCAACGCCTGGAAGTCGGCATTGCCTACCCCATGCTCAGCCTGAACTTCGTACTGGTCACGCTGATGGCTCACTTTGTGTTTCATGAACACATCGATGGCCGCCACTGGCTGGGTGTCGCGCTGGTGATCGCCGGTGTTGTGTTGCTGGGGCGCCAGGTATGAGCCAAGCCCGTGGTTTCGCCCTGGCCTTGGGCAGTGTCGGCCTGGTCAGCGCTGCCCAACTGGGCATGCGCTGGAGTATGACGCGCCTGCCACTGCCCACGGAATGGCTGACCGCCTTCAACAGCAATGCTATCGACCTTGGCGCCTTGGGCGTGGTGATCCTGGCGATCATCGCCTATGCGCTGTCGATGCTCTGCTGGCTCGGGGCCCTGAAAGACCTGCCCCTGGGCCGCGCCTATTCGCTGCTCAGCATCAGCTATGCGCTGGTTTATCTGCTGGCCGCCAGCCTGCCGGTGTTCAATGAACATTTTTCGCTTTCAAAAACCCTGGGGGTGGCCTTGGTCATCCTCGGTGTACTGGTTATTAACTCTCGTCGTGCTAGCACCCTAAGTCCCAGGAATACCCCATGAAAATCAGTGTGTTTGGTAGTGGTTACGTCGGTCTGGTGCAGGCCACCGTATTGGCCGAAGTCGGTCACGATGTCATCTGCATGGACGTTGACAAGAGCAAGGTCGAATCGCTGCAGAAAGGTCACGTGACCATCTTCGAGCCGGGCCTGGCTGCCATGGTCAAAGAAAACCTGGAAAGCGGACGCCTGCATTTCACTTATGATGAAAAGCTCGCCGTTGAACACGGTGAAGTGCTGTTCATCGCGGTCGGTACGCCTTCGGACGAAGACGGCTCCGCGGACCTGAAATACGTACTGTCGGTGGGTGATGCGGTGTCCCGTCACCGCGTGGAGCCGGTCATCCTGGTGGAAAAATCCACCGTGCCTGTCGGCACCGGCGACACCTTGCGCGCGCACATCGAGAAGAACCTGCGCACTGCCGGCCGCCATCTGGAGTTCGATATCGTCTCCAACCCGGAATTCCTCAAGGAAGGCACGGCCGTTGCCGATTGCCGCCGCCCGGACCGCATCATCATCGGCTGTGAGCGCGAAGAAGTGCGTGAAGTGATGCGCGACCTGTACGCGCCGTTCAACCGCAACCACGACCGCATCATCTTCATGGACCTGCGCAGTGCCGAGCTGACCAAGTACGCAGCCAACTGCATGCTGGCTACCAAGATCAGCTTCATCAACCAGATCGCTGAGCTGGCCGAACACCTGGGGGCCGACATCGAAGCGGTACGCCTGGGCATTGGTGCTGACTCACGCATTGGCTACCACTTCATCTACCCGGGCTGCGGCTACGGCGGCTCGTGCTTCCCCAAAGACATGCGCGCCCTGATTCACAGCGCCAAGGAAGCCAACTGCTCCAGCGACCTGCTCGAAGCCGTGGAAGCCATCAACCAACGCCAGAAGAGCAAGCTGTTCGAGCGTATCAACGCTTACTTCAAAGGCGAATTGAAGGGCAAGACCTTCGCGTTGTGGGGCCTGGCGTTCAAGCCCAACACCGACGACATGCGCGAAG
>NZ_JBOICG010000132.1:0-6305 GCF_050739995.1 Pseudomonas sp.
CACCAACACTGCCATCAGCGAAATGTTGAATTGCCCAATCACACTGAGCAGCCCCACCCACTCCGCCACCAGCGCCATCAGCAAGGTCGCACTGGTCAGAATGACCATGCCCGGACGAACCATCGCCCAATGGTCCAAGGCTCGGAATTGACGTAACTGCTTATGGCAACACAGCTGCAGGCAGGAATGGCAATACCTGCAGCCAAATGGTTCATCGATGGCAATCGCATTCAGTTGCCAAGGCTTGAGCTCGAACGTCATATCACAGTGAGTGCAATGCCCTTTGATGCCGATGACAGCGGTCATGGCCGTACCTCCCCGAGACATTTACTAAGTGATACAAATTCTCGCCTATTTACTTCGTAATGAAAGGCCGACAGAGAAAACAGGAAAAGCACCACACCGCAAAAGTCTTATTCCTACACAAAAACCTTACACACGAAACGCACCGATCAATTGCTTCAACTCGACAACCTGCACCGACAACTGCCGGCTGGCCGCTTCGGTTTGCTGAGCCCCTTGTGCCGCATGCTCGCCCGCGCGATTGATGGCGACGATGTTCTGGTCGATATCATGGGCGACCGCGGTTTGCTGCTCCACGGCCGCGGCGATCTGCTGATTCTGATCGACGATCATCCCTACGGCACCGAGGATGTTTTCCAGAGCCTTTTGGACTTTTTCCGACTGCCCCACGGTACCGCTCGCCATTTCATGGCTACTGCCCATGGCCTTCACGGCCGCCTCCACACCGCTGTGCAAGCGGCTGATCATCTGCTCGATTTCTTCCGTGGAATGCTGGGTGCGTCGCGCCAGGGTGCGCACTTCATCAGCCACCACGGCAAAACCACGCCCCTGCTCGCCAGCACGCGCCGCTTCGATGGCGGCATTGAGTGCCAGCAAGTTGGTTTGCTCGGCAATGCTTTTGATCACGTCCAATACACGGCTGATGGCCTGACTGTCGGTGGCCAATTGGTTGATCACCCGCACCGACTCATCGATCTCCGAGGCCAGGCGCACAATGCTGCCTTGTTGGGACTGCACCAAGCCTCGGCCGCTGACGGTTTCATCATTAACGCTGTGGGCACTGCTGACGGCAGCCGCCGCGCTGCGCGCCACCTCCTGGGCGGTGGACGACATCTGGTTCATCGCTGTCGCGACCTGTTCGATCTGGCTGCGCTGGCCCGACACAGCCTGGTTACTCTGCGCTGAAACTGCCTCCACCTGACCGGCTTGCAGTTCCACCTGGCTGACCGTGTGCCCGACGCGCTCAATCAGGTCGTGAATTTTGGCCACGGTGCCGTTGAACACCTGGCCCAGATCCCCAAGCTCATCGCGACTGTGAGCGACGAAAGTCACGGTCATGTCGCCCGCTGCCACGGTGTCCATCATCGCCCCCAAGCGCCGCAAGGTCGTGCGGGTCGAGGCATAAAAACCTGCATACAAATAGAAGATCAGCAAGAACACCGCAGCCAGCGCCACCACGAGCATCACCATATGCATACGATTTTGCGCCAAGCGCTGCTCCAGCTGTTGCTCGAAAAACTTCAGAGTGGCGTCATCGAGTTGATAAGTCTTGGCCATCAGTTGGCTGACGTCGTCATAAAAACCCTGCCAAGGTGCGTCGAGGGTTTCAGCCATCACCACCTGCTCTTCGAACAGCTCAGCAGCCTGTTTAAGGCTGGCCTGACTAGCTTGGGCCAAGGCGTCGAGCGCGCCGTGTGCGGCCTTGCTGGCACCCAGCGCATCTTGCAGTTTCAAGGCGTATTCGGCCTGGAGTTTTTCCAACTGCTGTTGCAGCTCATCAAAGCGCGTACTGGAGGAGGAATTGATAAACCCCTGGCCCAATGAGTAAGCGCCCATCGCGCGACCTTCCCCAAGTGCCTGGGTCACTTGCGGGGTGATGCCCGTGACCAGGTCACTGAGCTGGCGCAGGTCACTCTGCGAATCACGGCTCAAGCCAGATTGGCTGGCGATGATCTGGCTGAGCATCTGGGCCTTGTTGAGCAACTTGCCGATGAGCGCCGTTTTATTGAGCAGCGAGGTTTCCTGTTGCTGGGCCTTGAAGGCTGCGATCAGTTCGTCCCGCTTGCTTTCAAAGGCGGCAATTTGTTCAGGTTGAGCCGCCGTGGCGTTGAGGCTTTGCAAGCGGGCGAGCACGTTTTGCTCCAAGGCGCTGATTTTGCCCTCAAGGTCGCCCGCCTTGCCCGACTGGCCAAGGGTCGCGTTGATCTGCACCTGGTTGTTGAGGGTTTCCAGCTCGCGCCGCAGCACGAGGCTGCTGCCGAGCAGGTCGAGGCTTCGCAGCTCGATACGGGTTCCCTGGAATTCATTCCAGGAGTCACGCACGAGGAAAGAGTTGGTCGCCAGCATCGGCAGCAGAAACAACACGCTGATCAGGCTGAATTTCATGCCGAAACTCAGGCGGTTCATCAGCGCAACGGCGGGATAGAGCAAGCTCTTCAAAGGTGGACTCCCTTTCTATTATTTTTATTGAGCGCAGGGCGACGGCAGATAGCCACTATTTGGCGCTCTGTCTGTATAGCTCAATTCGAAAGGGAGTTTTGTAACGTAAGGTTAACGGCTTCAGATCTACAACAAACCCAATGCGGGAGCGGGCTTGCTCGCGAAAGCGCAGTATCAGTCAACAAATTTGCCACTGAACCACCGTATTCGCGGGCAAGCCCGCTTCCACACTGTTGAGCAGGCTCACTTAGTCAGGGCAATACGGTCCAGATCGCAAACCCGGCGTACCACAACACGGCGGCGCGCAGCAGCAGTTCCCACAGGCGATCCAGGCTGTTGATGCCATCGACGCCCACCACAGGCGCCGGGATTTCTGCGGCTACCAGGCCGACTTTTTCCACCAGATGCGCAGCGCTGATATCCCAGCTCAACAGCTCGTGGAGCATCACCTTGCTGACCGCAACGAAGTTGCCCACCAGGGCAAAACTTGCCGCCAGCAGACGTACCGGCAACCAGTCAAACGCGTGCCGCAACTGCCCGGCGCGCTCCGCTACCAGCGGGTTCTGGCTATGCTCGTTGGCCAGCGCCAGCAAGCGATAGGCCAGCGCTGCCACCGGACCCAACAGGAAATACCAGAAAATCACCGCAAAAAAACTCTGATACGCCTGCCAGAGCAGATGCCCCTGAACCCGCTCCAACAATTGCTCGCCACTGTCGGCACCGATTTTCAGGTCACGTTCGGCCACGTGTTCGGCTGCTTGCAGGTCACCGCGACGCCAGGCATCACGGAAAGGCCCCAACTGCCCCAAAAGATCACCACGCCCCAGGCTATAGATCACCACCAGCAAGTGCAGCGGCAATGCCAGCAAGCCATAGGCCACCGGTTCCAGCACCAGCAACAACAGCGCCAGCACCGCCACGGGCAGCAGCACCAGCAACGCCAGAATCAGCCAGGGTCGCTTGCCCATACGCGAGCTCGACTCCAGCTTGGCCAGCTCACGCAACCAGCCGCCATCACGCTGTAACCGTAGGCGCAAAGCCGAGAACTTTTCGATCCACACCGCCAGCACCAACACCAGGAAACTCATCGTGCGTGTCCTCCATCCTGCAGGGCGCTGCGAAAGCGCGTCCAATCAAAAGCGGGGCCGGGGTCGGTCTTGCGACCCGGTGCGATATCGCTGTGACCACAAATACGCCGATGCGTTATATCGGGGTAGGCTGCCAGCAACTGGCGTGTCAGATCGATCAGCGAAACATACTGGGCGTCGGTGAACGGCAGCTCGTCCGTGCCCTCCAGTTCGATCCCCAGGGAAAAGTCATTGCAAACCTCACGCCCCTCGAAACGGGAAACCCCAGCATGCCATGCCCGGTCGCGGCACGAGACAAATTGCGTCACCGTGCCGTCGCGTTCAATCAGAAAATGCGCAGACACACGTAAGGCAGCAATCCCTTCAAAGTAGGGATGCTCCGTGACATCCAGGCGATTCTGGAAAAACTCCTGCACCTTGCCGGTGGCGAACTGCGCCGGTGGCAAGCTGATGTTATGCACCACCAACAGCGAGATTTCACCAGCGGGGCGCTCGTTGAAGTTGGGCGAAGGGCAATGACGGATACCCTGGCACCAACCGCTGGCGGGGTCCAACTGCATACTGGCTCCTAGAATGAGACGAAGTGTTACCAGTATGCCGCGTTCCACCCTGCGGTTGCGATCACTTGCCGCGATTGAGTTGGCGCAAGTTGCCGATCACCGAAGCCAATGCACGATCGAACAGCAAGCCCCCGTCCAATGTGCGCAGCACGCCCTGCTTGAAGGCCATGGCCAATTGCAGAGCACTCTTCTCCATGACTTTGAGTCCGGAACGGCTGACAAAAATGTAGGTATTGGCCGTCGATATGATCGCCGTCAGCTTGCAGCGCAGGGTGGTGGTTGCATCAGCCTGGAACTCGAACCAAGTACCGGTCCGCAACTGGTAGACCTTAAGCAAGTCCGGGTCATCATTCGGCAAGGTCACGACCGGATCAGCCCCAACGGAACCGAGTACGAAGGGCTCACGTACTTCGATCAGCTTATCGAGCCCCTCGCCACCGAATGACTGCACATGCATGGCTTGCAACCGATCAAAGAACTCACGGGTACTGAAGGGGTCGAACGCCGCACTGGTCAGGCCATCGCGCAATGCCTTGAGCAGCCCGGGCAACTGTTCCAACAGGTGACGGCCAGCCTCGGTGTCTTTTTGCAGGTCCACACTCCAGATCAGTTCATCCATGGTGCGCAGCCCAGCCTGCCATTGCACCGACTGCTCACCGTGCTTGAGATTGGCCAGCAACAACACTTGGCTCCACGCTTGCTGGATAAACTGCACCACCGCCTGGGGCAACACCTTGCCCAGCAAACGCCGGTTGAGCACATCGGCCACATGCTGGCGAGCGGCTTGCGCGTGTACACGTCCTTCTTCGGCGACATGGGTGTGCTGTTCAAGCAGTTCGCTGCGACGCCGCTCATCCGAGGTAAACACAGTGAACTGCGCGAGCAATTCGGAAAAAATCGTCATGTCGTCAACAAAGTCATTCAGCAGACGCTGCACCACCTGCTCGATATGCAGGTAAAGGCTGTCGCGCTGATAGTCCTCCCGTGGGCTCCAGCCCATCGCGGCAGCGGCAACTTCATTGAGCAGACGCCGCGCAGGATGACTGGCACGGCTGAAAAAGCTCTTGTCCAACACCGCCACTTTCAACATCGGAATCTGCAAGCGGCCGATCAATGCCTTGAAGGCATCAGGCACGGTGCGGTCACTGAGGATGTATTCGAACAGCAGCGCAACCAGGTTGATCACATCCTCGTCGGCATCTTCCACCACGCGGGACTTGCCGCTCTTGACGCTGACCCGGGTCAATAGCTGTTCAAGTTGGTTACGCAGGTCAAAATCGTCCTCGGCCTCAGGCTCGGGTACGTATTGTTGCAGATGGGAAAGCAGGCGCAGCAAGTCACGCGTAGCAATCGGTTGCGGCTCGGCGCTGGCCTCCAGGGTGGGAGCAACGCTGCCACGGACAGCCGCCAGCAGTTTCTGCAAAGCGGCGAAGGCCTCGCCACCGCTATCGTCGGACGCAGGCTCCGCGGACGGCGAACTTGCCTCAGGCTGATGGTCGCGGGATGCACGCCCACCTGGGCGACGAGACGGTACGACCTTGAGTTCCGGCAGTACACCAGTGGCGATCAACAGCTGATTCGCTTCGCCATACAGCAGGTCGGCGTCACTGAGCACGTATTTTTCAAAGAGCTTGAGCATGATCAGCTTGACGCGAATTTCCACGCCCAGGCTGCGTCCCGCCTGCAAAAAAAACTCACACAGCAATGCCGGACCCAACGGGTTTTCACCTTCATCCAGGTGCCGGCCTAACAAGGTGCCCAGGCGCGCCGTCAGTTGCCCAAGTGCCAGGCCGTCGCGGTGGCGTACCCGGCCCAACATGGCCTCCAGCGCCACAGCCTTTTCCAGTTCGTCACTGGAGGTGCAGGAGCCGGCCTCGTACGACATCACCGGTACCAAGTGCGCCTCACTACGCCCCGCCTGGCCCAGATCGGCAAAGGCTACAAACAGCTGTTCCATGAACCCGCGCTCGAAATTCTTTCGCTTGAGGCGCAGATCGCGCATGGCTTCAAAGAAAATGTGATGGTCGGCGTTACTACGAGCCTTATCGGCCATCTCGAACAAGGTGTCGTCTGCGTTATCGAACAGCTCCTGCAGCCCTTGTTGCAACTGTTGCGCTGCCTTGTCACGCACCTGCAGCAGCACCACCGGCAGGCGCGCGAGCGGCGATGGCGTGGCCTGTGCCTTGTTTATAGG
>NZ_JBOICG010000133.1:0-5251 GCF_050739995.1 Pseudomonas sp.
AAGTCCATCCCAGCGGTTATTACGCCTGGCTGTCTGAGCCGCAATCTGTACGCGCCAAAGACGACCAGCGACTGCTGGGTTTGATCAAGCATTCCTGGCTGGAGAGCGGCGGCGTTTATGGCTATCGAAAAATCCATGACGATCTGCGCGAGGTCGGTGAGGATTGTGGTCGGCATCGTGTGGCGAGGCTGATGCATCTTGAAGGTCTGCGCTCTCAGACAGGGTACCGACGCCGCCCTGGCAAGTACGGCGGTAAGCCAGCGGTCGCTTCACCCAATTTACTGAAGCGCCAGTTCGATGTCGTAGAACCCAACAAAGTTTGGGTCACCGATATCACCTACATTCGCACGTATGAAGGCTGGCTGTATTTGGCGGTGGTGCTGGATCTGTTTTCTCGTCAGGTCGTCGGCTGGTCAATGAAGTCGCAGATGACCAGTGATTTGGCCATTGATGCGTTATTGATGGCGGTTTGGAGGCGTAAACCGAAGCAGGAGGTGATGGTTCACTCCGACCAAGGTAGCCAGTACAGCAGCTCTGATTGGCGCAGCTTTTTGAAGGCAAACAATTTGGTTGCCAGCATGAGTCGCCGAGGCAACTGTCATGACAACGCCGTGGCCGAGAGCTTTTTCCAGCTTCTGAAACGGGAACGGATCAAGCGGAGAATCTACACCACGCGGGAAGACGCTCGTAGTGATGTGTTCGATTACATCGAGATGTTCTACAACGTAAAACGCCGCCATGGTTTCAACAATCAGCTGTCACCGGTAGAGTTTGAAAAGCGTTACGCAATGAGCTTGCAAGGTGTCTAGAGAATCCGGGGCGATTCAAACCAAGCATCCTGCACCACATCATCCACACTTCGAGTGCCGACAATGGCGTAAGCCACGGCCCGCATTGCGCTGTGATAAGTACTGACCAGCTCTTTGTAGGCCTGTGGCTCACCCGCCAACAAGCGTTTGAGTAGTTGAGTCTCGTCAGTTTGGAGATCACTCCCTCGACAGGTGTGATCAGTCGCGAACGGAAGATTCAGCATAAGACGCCTTACGGACCAAGAGTCGACGGGGTCGATGCTACTGCCCGTAATTGCACCGGTGCTGTAGGGTGTTTCCGAAACTTTCGAGAGAAAACTACGTAGACGCCATGCCGTGCCTTCCGGCCAGGAAGGCCGCTTGGCGGCGAGCGTTGGTCATGATGCGCTGAAGCATTTCACCATTCTGTAGACCCAACCAAGTCAGGTATTCATGCTTCGGACATCCCGCCGTATGGCTTGAGGTGGAACGCCAAAACCACGAATGAATACCTCGCGCATATGGCGGCGATCACGAAAGCCGGTTTCCTTGGCGATTACGTCCAGCGAATGGCGGCTCTGTTCGATCATCAGCCGCGCAGCCTCCAGGCGCAGGCGCTCGACGGCTTTGGCCGGGGATTGCCCGGTTTCCGCTGTGAACACACGGGTGAACTGGCGCGGGCTGAGGTGTACGGCCTCACCCAGTTCCTCGACACTGAGCGGCTTGTGCAAGTTCTGTCGGGCGTAGTTCAGCGCGCTCTGGATGCGGTCGGATTTCGGCGCGAGGGCGAGCATCTCCGAGTGCTGCGACTGCCCGCCCGAGCGGCGCTGGTGCATGACCAGCTTGTGCGCCACCGAACGTGCCACTTCCGAGCCCAGATCCTTTTCCACCATGCCCAGCGCCAGATCCAGGCCAGCGGTCATGCCGGCGGACGTCCAAACGCTGCCATCGATGATGAAGATGCGGTCATCCTCCACGCTGATCTGCGGGTACAGGCGTTGCAGGGCAGCGCCGTAGGCCCAGTGGGTTGTCGCGCGGCGGCCGTCGAGCAGGCCAGCCTCGGCCAGTACGAAGCCCCCGGTGCAGATGCCTGCTACGCGGCGCGCCTGTTGCCCGGCCTGGCGCACAAAGGCCAGCGCCGCCTCGCTGGGCGGTGTTTCCAGTGGCGTGTTGACACCAGCGATCATCCAGGTGTCCGCCCGGCCGGGGTTGTTCAGCGCGTGGGTTTCGATGCCCAGTCCCAGGGATGAGCGCACGATGCCGCCAGTAATGGAGAAGAACTCGATGGCGTAGAAAGGTGTCTCGGCCACGATGTTGGCGTACTCGAAGACAGTCTGGGTAGCGAGTGACAGCACCTGGAAGTCGTCAGAGAGTAGGTAGCCGATTCTGTGCATGGCAGGGTCTCGTGTCAGTCACGTCCTGAAATACGACTATATGCGTCATTTAGGTCCTCCCCACCCCTCGTCATGATGTGTCCCAAGCCCACCCTACTTGGAGACACAGCATGAGCAACGCATCGAAAGGCACTGCACTGGTCACCGGAGCCTCGTTGGGTATCGGCGCTCAGCGTTGATTGACACGTCATAGGAGTAGCAGCATGAAACTCAGCGGCAATACCCTCTTCATCACCGGCGGCACCTCGGGCATCGGCCGAGGCTTGGCTGAAGCCTTCCATCAACGTGGCAACAAGGTGATCATCGCCGGCCGCCGTCAGGCCCTGCTGGACGAGATCGCCCGCGCCAACCCCGGTATCGACACCGTGCAGCTGGACATCAACGATCCGCAGCAGATCAAGCAGGTGGCGCAGCAGGTGATTGAGCGCCATCCCAGCCTCAACGTGGTGATCAATAATGCCGGCATCATGCCTTTCGACAACGCCGCCTCGGGCGATCTCGACGATGAGCAGGCAGTCGGCCTACTGGCCACTAACCTGCTTGGCCCAGTACGCGTCAGCGCGGCGTTTATTGAACATCTCAAACGCCAGCCGGATGCCACCCTCATCAACAACAGCTCGGTGCTGGCGTTCATTCCGATTGCCATCACCGCGCTGTACTCGGCGACCAAGTCCGCCCTCCACTCCTACAGCCTTTCGCAGCGCTTCATGCTGCGTGATACCAGCGTCAAAGTGCTGGAAATCGCGCCACCATGGGTCGACACCGACCTGATCCACAAGAGCGGCGACCCACGTGCCATGTCGCTGGATGCCTTCATCGCCGAGACCCTGGCCAAGCTGGAAACGGCCACCACCGAAGTGATCGTCGATGGCATCGCCGCGCTGCGCGCCAACGTCGGGCCGAACGAGCACGCGTTGGTGGAGCAGTTCAACCAGTCAATTATCGACAATCCCATCCCTGTTGCCTGAGCCCGGCGTCCGGCGTCCGGCGCCTGAATGAGGTTGGGCGCCTCTGCGCATCAATTTCCGCCGTGAGGGAGGAACACACCACGGAATCGCATCTTCCCGGAGGACAGGAGGTCATAGGCCTCCGTTGCCTGGTCAAGCGAGAAGGTTTCGACAATAGGCTTGACCTTACCCTTCGCGGCCAAGTCGAGAATTTCGGCGAGGTAGTGCTGTCCGCCATGCGTGGAGCCAACCACCCTTTGGCGCATCATATGGAATGGCTTGCCGTCGGACGGAATCGAGAACGGCTTGCTGAAGTCGAGCCCGCAAAGGACGATGCGGCCGTCAGGATTGACTCCCGCAAGCATCTTTTCGGCGGTTTCGAAGTCGTTGGTGGTGATCAGCAGCACGTCGGCACCACCGACTGCCAACAGCTCTTCGGCATTGGTGACGACGTGGTCAGCACCCAAGTCGATCGCAAGCTTGTGCTTGTCTGGGGAGTGCGTGATCGCGATGGTCTCGAATCCGCACGCCTTTGAGAACTGCAAGGCGACGTGGCCCAACCCGCCGATACCCAGCACCGCGATCCTGTCACCAGGTTTCGGCTCCGCGTCTCGCAGGCCGCTCCAGGTGGTATAGCCCGCGCACATCATGGGCGCGGCGTCCGTGTAGGACAGCCCATCGGGCAACAATACGGTGCCTTCCGCAGAAATTGCGATGTACTCTGCGTGCCCGCCCTGCGACGCGAAGCCGGTCGTTCTGGGCGAAACGCAGTTCATGGCCGTCTGGCCGGTCAGCGGGCGGTTCTGGCGGCAGTACGGGCATCGACCGCACGAGGACTGTACCCAGGTGGTGCCGACTCGGTCTCCAACCTTGCGCGTGTGGACACCCGCACCGACTTCGACGATTTCGCCGACCACTTCGTGACCCGGGGTCTGGGGATAAATGTCACCACCAGCCCCCTGAGTCGCCCACACGTCCGTGTAGCACATGCCGGAGGCGTGAACTTTCACCAGGACCAGCCCCGGCTCAGCCTTGGGCATGGGAACCTCATGAACCTCCCAGGGCTTGTTCGCCCCGGTCATCACAACTGCCTTCATCTTCATCGCATTTTCCTTTCGATCAGGTGGTCATTACTGTCAGGGCTGCGGACGAGATGCTCTCAGAGCGACACCGGCCATTTTGGACCCGCGATGCTGCAGCTTCATTCGAGTCTATGATTCATTGACTGTTGCAACAATCCGGTCAATATTTGATTCCATGATGAAATCAATTCACCAATCCAAAGGCAATGACCTGTCGGCCTTTGCCGCATTCTTAGCGGTCGCAACCCACCGAAGTTTCCGCCGCGCCGCAATCGATCTCGACATGACGCCCTCGGCGATCAGTCACTCGATCAAGGTTCTCGAACAGCGGTTGAACGTCCGCCTTTTCAACCGGACGACTCGAAGCGTCTCCTTGACCGAGGCGGGAGAACGCCTGGCCACAAAACTAAGACCGGCAATGGCCTCAGTTGAAGAAGCCGTTCGGGAGCTGGAGGGTAATGACCACGCTCCCAGCGGCACGGTGCGAATCAATGCCAGTGAGGGCGCCATCCGGTTGGTACTGTGGCCAGTGCTTGCGCGCTTTTTGCGCGAGTATCCTCGCGTCCATCTCGACATATTCAGTGATGGCAAGCTGAGCGATATCGTTGCCGACGGTTTCGATGCGGGTATCCGATTATTAGATGCCGTACCAAAAGATATGGTGGCCATCCCAGTCATGGGAGAGGTCCGCTTTGCGGCAGTGGCGTCGCCCGAGTATTTCGAGCAACGCGGCTATCCAATGGTGCCGCAAGATCTGTATGACCATCATTGCATCCGCTTCCGGTTTGAAAGTGGTGCAATCTACCGATGGGAGTTTGAGCGCCAAGGCGCTGTCGAAAGGATCAACGCTCCCGGCCCTCTCACATTGACTGATCAACCGCTGATGGTGGAGGCAGCAATCGATGGAATAGGCATCGCCTTCGTGCCCGACCATCTTGCAGCAAATGCGCTCAAGGACGGCCGACTCAAACGAGTTCTGGAAGAGTGGTGTCCCGCATATCCGGGGCTGTGCCTCTATTACTCTGCGAATCGCCATGTAC
>NZ_JBOICG010000134.1:0-9381 GCF_050739995.1 Pseudomonas sp.
TGATCCTCAACAACTATCAACTGATGAAACATGCCAAGTACAACAAGGACGAAAAACTGTCTGTTGCGCTGATCTGTGAACTGCATGGCATTGCCACCGCAGATATTGAAGAGGACGACGTTCATCCGGGGCACATCAGGGACAGTGACGATATTTTTGTCGGTGGCGCAGGTGACGAAGTCGTCCATCAGCCACCCAAGGCCGTGCTGCTGCCGGTCAGGCTTGAGGCGCTTTGCCAGTTCGCGAATGATCGGCATGACGGCCAGGATGGCAGACACTTTATCCATCCTGTGGTGAAGGCCGTTATCCTGCACTTCATGCTGGGCTATGAACACCCGTTCAGGGATGGCAATGGGCGCACCGCACGCGCTTTGTTTTACTGGTTCATGCTCAAAAGTGGTTATTGGCCATTTGAATACATTTCTATCAGCACGCTGCTCAAGCAAGCTCCTATGCAATATGGGCGTTCGTACGTGTATACGGAAACCGATGCGTTTGATTTGACCTACTTCGTCATTTATCAATTGCGGGTGATTGAACGGGCCATTCAGCAATTCATGGCCTATTTCGACAGCAAGCGCCTGGAGGCGGCAGAGCTGATGAGTTGGTTGACCACACTTGAATTGAAAGAGCGGTTGAACTACCGACAGGGCCATTTCTTGAAGAAAGTGCTCCAGCATCCAGGACGCATATTCACGCCCAAGGAGCTCACCCATGACTATGACGTTTCGGAAAATACCGCACGTAAGGACCTTGAGAAGCTGGTCGAGATGAAAGTGCTGCTCAAGGTCCAGGAAGGAAAAAGCTATCTGTACGTTGCACGAAACGATGGGCAGGCCAACTTGGCGGCGCTGGGCTCCTCAAGCTGAAACGATGTCAAACCTGCTCCTCCCCCCGCAACTGCACACTCATGGCATCGCAGCTGGCGGCCCAGTCGTTCAGCCATTGCGGCATCGGCGGTGAGGTTTCGTCCAGGCCCAGTTCACGCAGGAAATCCGCCGGGGGCAGGGTGCCCTTGGCGCTGCGGAACAGGCCGCGCATCACCACCACGCCGACGACCCGACCGTTGCTGACGAAGCGGTGCTCCATCAGGCTCCATTTCTGATCCCAGCCGAGCATGCGCGTATGCACCTCGAAGGCTTCGAACAGCTTCAATTCCCGACGGAACTTGCCCCAGGTATCGCCCACGATAGGCAATGCCTTCTTGCGCAATGCCACGCGAAAAGCGCCGGTGCGCAGTACAAAATCCATGCGCGCAACATCCGCCAGGGAAAAATACCGGCCATTGGTGACATGCCGGTTGATGTCCAGGTCCAGTGGCCACACCCGCATGCGCACCACCGTCGTGTCCAGGCCATGGACAGGGTTGCGCCACGGGCGGCGGCACAGCATGCGGAACAAGCGAAACCAGAGATTCATAAAAACGCCAGGCAGTTGATCAGAGAGCGCACTGTAAAGGCGTCGGATCGGCTAAGGTAGGTGCGCAAATGACTTATTACATGCGAAAAGCGCAAGCAGGCCTCTAAATGCACATCACCTTGCTCCTGGCTGACCAATGTTCCGCCGCCAGCGCCACGTTGGCCCTGGAGATGCTCAGCGCCGCCAACCTGTTCGCCGAAGCACCACCCTTTGAGATCGTGGTGGCCTCCCTCGACGGCCAGCCTGTCGATGCCTGGGGCGGGCAGCGTTTGCAGGTGGACTATTCGTTGGCGCAAGTGACCCAGACCGACTTGGTACTGATCCCCGGGTTTCTCTTTACCTTGAAGGAGGCGTTGCCGGCGTTTCCCAGCTACGGTCCATGGCTGCGCGAGCAACATGCCCGGGGGGCGGTGCTGGCCTCGATGTGCACGGCCGCTTTTCTACTGGCCGAAACCGGCCTGTTGCACAACTTGCGTGCCACCACCCACTGGGCGTTAGCCGAGCTGTTTCGGCGCCGGTATGCCACGGTGCGCCTGGATGACGCGCAGATCCTGTGCGAAGAAAACCGTGTGATCACCTGTGGCGGGGCCAGTGCGGCCATGGATTTGATGTTGCACCTGATTCGCCGCTTCGGCTCGCCGGAACTGGCCCACACGTGCAGCCGATACCTGCTGATCGACACGGTGCGCACCGAGCAATCGGTGTACGCCATGTGGTCGTTGCCCAAGAGCCATGGCGACGGTGAGATCCTGCGGGTACAGCACTGGCTGGAGCAGCACTTTGCCCAGTCACTGGTGATCGACGAAGTGGCGCAGCGCTTCGGTTTTGGTGTGCGCAACTTCAAGCGGCGCTTCAAGGACGCCACCGGTCATACGCCGATTGCCTACCTGCAAACGCTGCGCCTGGAGCGGGCCAAGCAGATGCTCGAAGCCACGCGCATGACCCTCGAAAGCATCACCTACGCGGTGGGGTATGAAGACAGCAATTCCTTTCGCCGCTTGTTCCAGCAGCGAGTGGGGATGCTGCCGGCGGCGTACCGCAAGAAATTCCTCGGCGCCACGGGCTGATCAACGACGCAGTTGGGCCTCGCCTTCGATACAGGTCACCAGAAACTCCATCACCACTTTCACCGACGGCGAGCGACGTATATCCGGGTACACCGTGAGCCAGATATCGCGCACCGGGCCCTCGCTGGCGGTGGGCAACCTGACCAGCAACGGGTCGTGGTCGCCCACCAGGGTCGGCAATACCACGACGCCGACCTGTGAGCGGGCGGCCATTTGCTGGGTAATCAGTTCGCTGGCGGCGAACACCATCGGGCGCTGGCCGCGCAGTTGGTGCATCCACGCCTGTTGGGGCAGGTGATCACGGCTGCTGTCATAGGCGATGAAGGTCCACTGTGGGGCGGGCAGTTGCTGGAGTTCGGGCGCGCCATACAGCCCGAAACGCACCACGCCGACCCGGCGCCGTACCAGTGCGTGCTCGTCGGGCTGCACGGTGCGCAAGGCAATATCGGCTTCGCCCTTGTCCAACGCCGCCAACTGGGTTGACGGCATCAGCACCAGGTTCAATTGCGGGTACTGGGCACGCAAGCGGGCGATGTGCGGCGCGATGCAGTGGTTGGCGATGGAGGGCGGGCAACTGACGCGTACGGTACCGGCCATTTCAATGGACGCGACCCGCGACAGGCGCATGACGTCAGAGGCCATCTCACCCATACCTGCCGCCAGCTCTGCCAAGGCCAAACCCTGCGCAGTGAGCGGCCGGCTGCGCGGCAAGCGGTCCACCAACTTGACGCCCAGGGCTTTTTCCAGCGCATCGACGCGGCGCCCCACGGTGGCATGTTCAACCTGCAATTCCCGGGCAGCCGCTGACAACGACTGTGTACGGGCCAATACGGTGAAGTAATACAGATCCTGCCAGTCAAACATCGGGTTATTTCCGCACGGACGGTGTGAGTGAATGGGGAATTTTCAGGCTGATGGTGCTCTTTTACCATGGCCGCTTCCCAGTGCAAACGGAGTTGTTCCTCGATGAAAGCCATTACCTTGCAAGCCTACGGCGGCCCTGAAGTGGCCGAACTGCGCCATGACGTCCCCAAACCCCAGGCCACTGCGGGGCACGTGCTGGTGCAGGTTGCCTGCGCAGGCATCAACTTCATGGATATCCATACCCGCCAGGGCAAGTACGCCCAATCAGCGACTTACCCGGTGCGCCTGCCGTGCACCTTGGGCATGGAAGGTGCAGGCGTGGTGGTGGCAGTGGGCGCTGGTGTCAGTCACTTGCACGTGGGCGACCGTGTGGCCTGGTGCATCGCCTGGGGCGCCTATGCCGAATACGCCTGCGTGCCGGCCGACAAGGTGGCGCAGATTCCCACCGCCATCCCGTTTGATCAGGCGGCTGCAGCGATGTTTCAGGGCTGCACCGCCCATTACCTGATCGAGGATGTGGCGCAGCTGAAGGCCGGCGACACCTGCCTGATCCATGCGGCATCGGGCAGCATCGGCCAGTTGTTGGTGCAGATGGCGCGTCGACTCGGCGCGACGGTATTCACCACCGGCAGCACGGCAGAAAAATGTGCGATTGCCCTTGAGCGCGGTGCCCACCACGCCTGGGCCTATGACGGGTTTGCCGAGCGTGTCCTGGAGGCTACCGGCGGGCGAGGAGTGGACGTGGTGTTTGATTCCCTGGGGAAAACCACCTTGCGCGACAGTTTCAGGGCGTGCCGTACACGCGGGTTGATCGTCAATTACGGCAACGTCTCGGGCTCGTTGACCGACCTTGACCCGATTGAACTGGGGGAAGCCGGTTCGTTGTTTTTGACCCGGCCGCGCCTGGCCGACCATATGGCTGACGGCTCCACCGTGCAACGACGGGCGAACGCGGTGTTTGCGGCGATGCTGGAAGGCTCATTGAGCGTGGAGATTGAAGGGCATTACACACTGGAGACCGTCAAAGGCGTACATGAACGTATCGAGGCACGGCAGCAGATCGGCAAGGCTGTGTTGTGGCTGGAGCGCAATCTGGACTAATCGCGGGCGAAAAAAAAACCGGCTGATCAGGCCGGTTTGGGGTGCCCCGCCAGCAGCGCGGGGTCAGGCGTTGTTGCTGTGCAGACGATCCGCGCCGCCTTCAGCCAGGCCACGTTCCTGCAGGCGATCGGCACCGCCTTCGGCCAGGCCACGTTCCTGCAGACGATCCGCACCGCCTTCAGCGACAACCGGGTGGGCAAAAGCATTGGCAGCGAGTACCGAGAAAGCGAGGCTAAGCAAGATTTGGCGTTTCATGGTGATGTGCTCCGAGTGTTTGGTTTGGGTGTTGCCTGGTATGGGTTTGATGGTACGCGTTGGATTTTTTAAGAGAACTTCATTGCGCTGATGGTGACTATCGACGCCAGCGATGGCCCGTGTTGGCGGACCATCGCAGGGCCGGTCATGGCATCTGCGGCAGTTCCTGTGGGCGCAGGTCAAACACCAGCACCTCGGCGTTGTCGCCCTGGCTCAGGTGGATCTGGCGTTCATCGCGCACCCGGGCACCGTCACCTTCCTGCAAGCGTTGACCGTTGAGCTCGACGCTGCCCCGTGCCACATGGATGTAGGCGTAGCGGTCCCGTGGCAGGTCCAGGGTCGCGCTCTCGTTACCGTCGAACAGCCCGGCATACACTCGCGCATCCTGGCGCACCTTCAGCGAGCCCTTGGCGCCGTCCGGCGAGATGATCAACTGCAAGCGCCCACGTTTCTGCGCTTCGCTGAAGTGCTCCTGCTGGTAGCGTGGCTGGGCGCCGACCACATCCGGCACGATCCAGATCTGCAGGAAGTGCACGCCGTGGTTCTGACTGTGGTTGAACTCGCTGTGGGCCACGCCGCTGCCGGCGCTCATCAGTTGCACGTCGCCAGGGCGGATCACCGAGCCGGTGCCCAGGGTGTCCTTGTGTTCCAGGGCGCCTTCGAGCACATAGGAGAAAATCTCCATGTCGCGGTGCGGGTGCTGGCCGAAACCTTTGCCGGCGGCGACGCGGTCGTCGTTGATCACCAGCAGGTCGGAGAAACCCTGCTCCTTGGGGTTCCAGTAGTTGGCGAACGAGAAGGTGTGGAACGACTTCAACCAACCGTGATTGGCGGCGCCGCGTTCCGAGGCTTTGCGAAGGGTCAGCATGGGGTGTTCTCCTCAAGGGAAGCGGGTCTGCGAGATGCAGGGCTTCGGTGTGAGGAGAAGGTTACTGGTTAGCAGTTGGTTGATTAAGAAGCTGTATTTTGAATAACTGTCTCATTGCAGTTGACGATTGCCAGCTGCAGGGCCTTGAGATGATCGCGATAGCGCAGTTGAAGCTTGCGCCAGGTCATCGGGTTCACCCCTTCGCTGCGGCTGAACAGGTGACAGAAGTGCGCCTGGTCGCAGAATCCGCATTCCTGGCTGATTTGCGTCAGGCTCAGGCCGGAGGCGGTGATCAGCACCTTGGCCCGTTTGATGCGCTGCTGGCGAATCCATTCCCGGGGCGCCACGCCAGTGGTGCGCTTGAAGGCCCGGGAGAAATGGCTGCGCGACAGCTCACAGGCGCGGGCCAGTTCCGTGACCTCCAGTGGCTCGGCCAGGTTGGCGAGGATCAATTGTTTGACCTTCTGTTCCCGCTGGGAACACAGCATTCCGGTTGCAACTGCTGGTTGAGCCATGATCGATATCCGTGGTCGAAGGGCGCTGGTTTTCACCCACCTTACCGGTGAATGAATACCCAGTGTAGCCCGCTATAGGCATCGCTCGTGCTGAGCACATACATGCAATTTTTCTACATCGCAGCGTCGCACACTCTTGTGAACGTTCAAGTATCCAGGGGAGGGGCGCGATGGACTCAACAGCACAAGGCGGGCCGGACGAGGTCGTGACCCTGGTGGTCAAACACCGCGTGAAACGGGGCCTTGAAGCCGATTACGAAGCATGGCTGCGGCGCACCGTGCGCATCGCCGGCGAGCGTCCGGGGCACCTTGGCGTCGATGTGGTGCGCAGCAAGCAAGGCGGTCTGACGTTGTTCACCTGCGTGCTGCGCTATCGCTCGGCCGATGACCTCAAGCGTTGGCTGGACTCACCCCAACGCCAGGACCTCATCAACGAAGCCACGCCGATGCTCGCCGACGGCGACCGGACTGAAGTCGGCGCGGTCAACGAGTTCTGGTTTTCGCCCCTGGCCGATGCCGCCGCCAAGCCGCCGCGCTGGAAGCAGGCGATTGTCACGCTGCTGGTGATCCTGCCGCTGACCCTGTTGATCCCCATCCTCTGGGGCCCGGTGTTGCGCTTGCATCCGCTGCTCTCCAACTACGTTGTCGCCACGTTTCTGGTCACCCTGACCATTGTGCTGCTGGTGGTCTACCTGCTGATGCCGGCTGCCACTCGTCTGTTCGCTCCCTGGCTCGAAGCCTCTGTAAAGGAAACCCTATGAACGCCGATCTGATTCTGTTCAATGGCCAGTTCCACACCGTGGACCGGGAAAACCCACGCGCCACGGCCGTCGCCATCCATCAGGGACGGTTTGTTGCTGTCGGCACCGACGCCGAGGCCATGGCCCTGCGCGGTAGTGGCACCCAGGTTATCGACCTCAAGGGCCGCACCGTCATTCCCGGCCTCAACGATTCGCACCTGCACCTGATCCGTGGCGGGCTGAACTACAACCTCGAACTGCGCTGGGAAGGTGTGCCGTCCCTGGCTGATGCGTTGCGTATGCTCAAGGACCAGGCCGACCGCACCCCAACACCGCAATGGGTGCGGGTAGTGGGGGGCTGGAACGAATTCCAGTTCGCCGAAAAACGCATGCCGACCCTGGACGAGTTGAACCAGGCTGCGCCCGACACGCCAGTATTTGTGCTGCACCTGTACGACCGCGCGTTGCTCAACCGTGCCGCCCTGCGCGTGGCCGGCTACACCAAGGACACGCCGAACCCGCCCGGCGGTGAGATCGTGCGTGACGGCAACGGCAACCCCACCGGCATGCTGGTGGCGCGACCCAACGCGATGATCCTGTATGCGACCCTGGCCAAAGGCCCGAAACTGCCCCTGGAGTATCAGGTCAACTCCACGCGACAGTTCATGCGTGAACTCAACCGCCTGGGCCTGACCAGTGCCATCGACGCGGGAGGTGGCTTCCAGAACTACCCCGATGACTACGCGGTGATCGAACAGTTGGCCAAAGATGAACAGTTGACGGTGCGCATCGCCTACAACCTGTTCACCCAGAAGCCCAAGGAAGAACTCAGCGATTTCAAGCATTGGACCGGCAGCGTCACTCTGCACCAGGGCGATGATTACCTGCGTCACAACGGCGCCGGTGAAATGCTGGTGTTCTCGGCCGCCGACTTCGAAGACTTCCTCGAACCGCGTCCCGACCTGCCGCTGACCATGGAACAGGAACTGGAACCGGTGGTACGCCATCTGGTGGAGCAGCGCTGGCCGTTCCGCCTGCACGCCACCTACAACGAATCGATCTCGCGCATGCTCGACGTGTTCGAGAAGGTCAATCGCGACATTCCGTTCAATGGCTTGCCGTGGTTCTTCGACCATGCCGAAACCATCACGCCGCAGAACATCGAGCGCGTGCGTGCCCTTGGCGGTGGCATTGCGATTCAGGACCGCATGGCCTTCCAGGGAGAGTATTTCGTCGAGCGTTACGGCGCCAAGGTCGCCGAAGCCACGCCGCCGATCCAGCGCATGCTCGCCGAAGGGCTGCCGGTAGGGGCGGGCACCGATGCCACGCGGGTGTCGAGCTATAACCCGTGGACCTCGCTGTACTGGATGGTCAGCGGTCGCACCGTCGGCGGCCTGGCCCTGCATGCCGAAGGCTTGCCACGGCTCACCGCATTGGAGCTGTTTACCCACGGCAGCGCCTGGTTCTCGTCCGAGCAGGGCAAGAAAGGCCAGATCAAGGTCGGCCAGCTGGCGGACGTGGCGGCACTCTCGGCGGACTTTTTCAGCGTCGAGGAAGAAGCCATCAAGTGGATCGAATCGGTGCTCACCGTGGTCGGCGGCAAAGTGGTGTACGGCGCTGGCGACTTCGAAGATTTTTCACCCCCACGCCTTCCGGTGCTGCCGGACTGGTCGCCCGTGGTCAAGGTGCCGGGGCACTGGCGCCCCAGTTCGCCCTTGCAGGCGCAAGTCCATCAGTGCAGCGGCCCGTGCGGCGTGCATGCCCACAGCCATGAAAAAGCACGGCTCTCCAGCGTGCCGGTCAGCGACTTCCAGGGTTTCTGGGGTGCGTTTGGCTGCTCGTGTTTTGCCTTCTGATTCAACCCCCAAAAGGAGCTAACCCCATGACGTACAAACGCCTGAACAAAGACGATGCCGTGGTGCTGCTGGTCGACCACCAGACCGGCCTGATCTCCCTGGTGCAGGACTTCTCGCCCAACGAGTTCAAGAACAACGTGCTGGCCTTGGCCGACTTGGCGAAGTTCTTCAAGCTGCCGACCATTCTCACCACCAGCTTTGAATCCGGCCCCAACGGCCCGCTGGTTCCCGAGTTGAAAGAGATGTTCCCGGACGCGCCGTACATCCCGCGCCCAGGCCAGATCAACGCCTGGGACAACGCGGATTTCGTCAAGGCGGTGAAAGCCACCGGCCGCAAGCAGATCATCATCGCCGGTGTGGTGACGGATGTGTGCGTAGCGTTCCCGACCTTGTGTGCTCTGGAAGAAGGCTTCGACGTATTCGTGGTCACCGACGCCTCCGGCACTTTCAACGAAACCGTGCAGCAAGCCGCCTGGGCGCGCATGGCCGCTGCCGGGGCTCAACTGGTGAACTGGTTCTCGGTGGCGTGTGAGCTGCAGGTGGACTGGCGCAACGACATGGAAGGCCTGGCCAACCTGCTGTCCCAACGCATTCCCAACTACCGCAACCTGATGAACAGCTATTCGGCCTTCACTGCCAAGTAACCTGCTCTGAAGATATAAGTGATCCTATGTGGGAGGGGGCTTGCCCCCGATA
>NZ_JBOICG010000135.1:0-10143 GCF_050739995.1 Pseudomonas sp.
TGTCGTAGCTCAGGCGCACCTGTTCGTACTGGTAGAAATCCGGTGCATACAGGTCTTCGAACTGCCCGGGGAACAGCGGGGTAGTGCGCTGGAGTCGGTAGTGCAGGACCATGCGATCACCCACGGCGAGCTCCGGGAAGATCACCACCTTGACCAGAGAGTCCTGGAACATGGGCGCGTTGGCCGAGGCTTGCTCCTGCTGTTCCTTGATCTGGTCGGCGCTCACGGGAACCTTGCGGCCGTCAGCTTTGAGGGTGTACGCCTCGATAATAGCCAGGGTTTCCAGGGTGCGGTTGAAGCTCACCGAGCGCTGGGCATTGGGCTTGATGGCGCGCTCTTCGTTGATGCGTGAAACCAGCTCGACATCCAGCACGAAGCTACCGTCGGCGTTGACCACGTAGGACTGCAGGTTTTTTTCGACGGTGAGCGAGAGGTCGGTGTAATCCGCGTTGGCTGTTGCGCTGAAAAAACCGCAGACGAGCATCGCCAGCACACCGAACAGGCGTGCGGGAGAGAAGATAGAGACTTGCATGGAGATCCTTCTAAACGATGGTGCACACGGGCTTGCAAGCGGCGCACATTCCTTGGACAAACTGCTTAATGCGAAACATTACCATATAGAGATGGCGAAAGGCTGGCAGATTTTTGTGTGGTTCCTCCAGGTTCGCATCCCATTGTCTTGGGGGAGTAATCTGCATAGCCGCAGGTCAGGTTTCCCTTCAAGAGGATCGAGTACATGGCCTCACCCTGATACTGGATGCGCCAGCGCCGCCGCTGTTATTCGAGGAGCTCGTCAATGCCTTGAACTGGGCCTCGCCGTCACCCACCATGACCACGCCGCTTCGTGCCATCGCCCAGGCAGGTGCCGGTACTAATCATATAGACCGGTAAACCTGCGAGCGGTGTGGGGTGGCAATATTAAGCACACGTTGACCGGCATTCCCAATGCGCAGTTGACGCCACACATTGCGGGCAACACCACGACGGCCATCAGGACGGCTTCGCGGCGAATCATCGATCAGATCTACGCGCTCAGTACCGGTGTGAATACGCGGTGATCCCGTTTATTCGTGAACGCCTGAGGACGATTACGGGGTTGGAGTGGGTCCACCGGGACGAATAGGCGCTGCCGTAGCGGCAGCAATATCCCACGTCAACAAGAGGTGGCTGATCGCCGCGTCGATGCGTTCATGGGGGGCATTGTCCCGAGCCAGGATCGACACGCCCTGCAGAAAACTATCAAACACCGTCGCCAGCTCCGCTGCGCTCAGTGTTTCCGGCAACTGCCCGGTACTGATCGCACGTTCCACGCATCTCACGATGCCCGCGCGTGTCCGCGCGCGTGACTGCGTCAACACATCTGCCACCCGCGCATTTTCAGGGCTTGGTGCGCTCATCACGCCGAGCGCCACCATGCAGCCCTTGGGGTGCCCGTCTTCACATTGCATGCGCGCCGATTGGCGCAGTGCGGTTTCGATGGCTTGGCGCGGTGGCAGGTTTTCGTCCCACAGGCATTCGGTGACTTGGGCGTAGGTCGCCAGATAGCGCTGCACGCACTCGTCGAACAAGGCTTCCTTGGAGCCGAACGCGGCGTAAAAGCTCGGCGCGGAGATGCCGCCACCCAAGCCCGCCTTGAGCTGGGCCAGGGAGGTGGCGTCGTAACCGTGCTGCCAGAACAGGTGCATGGCCTGTTCCACGGCGTGGTCGCGGTCGAAATTACGGGGGCGGCCCATTTGTGCCATGTGCGGGACTCCTGTGGAAAACGATATAAATACTAGTCGATACATAAGTCGTTGACAATGCGCCGTGACGCTGTGCAACATTTATATCGATCAGTACTTAAGTCGTCTCAAGGAGTTTCCCGTGACACCCTCACTCAGCTTATCCGCGTCATCCGACCGCCTGCCTATCGGCGCGTTGCTCGCCTTGGCCATGACCGGTTTCATCTGCATCGTCACCGAAACCTTGCCCGCCGGGCTTTTACCGTTGATCAGCGACGGCTTGGCGATTTCCCCGTCCATGGCCGGGCAGATGGTCACCGCTTATGCCCTGGGTTCGGTGCTGGCGGTGATCCCGATGACGATTGCGACCCGAGGCTGGCGCCGACGCAATGTGCTGTTGCTGACCATCGTCGGTTTCCTGCTGTTCAACTCCGTCACCGCGTTGTCGTCCCACTACAGCCTCACGCTAGTGGCGCGATTCTTTGCCGGCGTGGCGGCGGGGTTGGCGTGGAGCCTGCTGGCCGGTTACGCCCGGCGTATGGTCGCACCGCATCAGCAGGGCAGGGCGTTGGCGCTGGCGATGGTTGGCGCACCGATTGCGCTGTCATTGGGGGTGCCGCTTGGTACTTGGCTCGGCGGGTTGGTGGGCTGGCGCACGACTTTTGGCCTGATGTCCGGGCTGACGCTGGGGCTGGTCGTGTGGGTACTGGCGAAGGTGCCGGATTATCCACCCCAGGCTGCACATCAGCGCTTGTCCCTGGGCAAGGTATTGACCACGCCGGGCGTGCGACCGGTGCTGGCAGTGGTGATCAGTTGGATGCTCGCGCACAACATTCTGTACACCTACATTGCACCGTTCGTGGCGCCGGCCGGGTTGGCAGAGCGTGTAGATCGAGTGCTACTGGTGTTCGGTATGGCTGCTTTGGCGGGGATCTGGCTTACGGCGAAATGGGTCGAGCCGTGGTTACGCAAGACAGTGTTGGTGAGCCTGGCGACGTTTGCATTGGTAAGTGGGGTGTTCGGCTTTTTGGGGCAACTGCCACTGGTGATTTACGTAGGCGTGGCGGTATGGGGCCTGAGTTTTGGTGGCGCCGCGACCTTGTTGCAAACTGCCTTGGCAGATGCGGCGGGCGAGGGCGCAGACGTGGCGTTGTCGCTGAATGTAGTGGCATGGAACAGTGCGATTGCTGCCAGCGGCGTGGTGGGTGGGGTGTTGCTCGATACCTGGGGTGTGGCGTCGTTTCCGTGGGCGATGTTGGCGTTGATTGTGCTGTCGTTCGCGATTGCCTGGGGTGCCCATGCCCACGGTTTCAAACCCGGCGCACGGGCGATGGGAAAACCGCTTGCCGCTGGGCACTAATGTGACTTTGCCAGGTCAATAACCCTCGAAATATCATTCACTTGGCTCCGTTTTACGGAGCCTGTCGCCTCACTCCCATTCAAAGAATCACTCCATGTACCTGCGCAAGATTGCAGTTGGGCTGTCAGCCCTTGTTTTGCTTTCCACTGGGGCGCAAGCCCGTGGTCTGTTGGATTTTCTCAAGCCACCGGCTGAGCACGCCTCACGCTCCGGTTCGATCAGTCAGGGCGCCGCCCTCGATCTCTATTCCAGTCAACAAAAAAAGCCTTCGTTTGAGGGTTGTGCCGATCTGTTCCCCGCTGCAACACCGATCAACACCGCCACCGTGCCGGCTACGATGAAGCCCTTGGCGCTGTGTTCAGACAACTTCGCGGTGCTCTATTCGCAAACCAGCAGGACGCCGCTGGTCGTGGTCGAGCGCCTGAATGCTGCGCAGTTGAGAAACGCCAAGGGCGAGGAGCGCACCAACCAGTTCTACCCGGACCCGCGTATTCCCAAGGGTGGTCGCGCCGAGCTGAGCGACTATCGTGGTCAGCACCCAGCGGTGGACCGTGGCCACCAATCCCCGGCGGCCGACGCACCCAGCGCGAATGCCATGGCCCAATCTTTCGCGTTGTCGAACATGGTGCCCCAAGACCCCACCAACAACCGCAAGATCTGGAGCAAGGTCGAGTCGGACGTGCGCAAGTTCGCCGTCCGGGCGGGTGGCAATGTGTTCGTGTTCACTGGGCCGCTGTTTGACCCGGGCTACAGCACCATCGGCACCAACAAGGTCTGGGTGCCGACGCGCCTGTTCAAACTGGTGTACGACGCTTCGTCGAAACGCGCCTGGGCCTATGTGCTGCCCAACGGCGAAACCCGCATCGAAAAGCCGATGGACTACGACACCTTTGTGAAGAGCACGGGGCTCAAGCTGCTGGGTAATCTGCCGGTCACGGGGTCCGTCGGGCGCACCTGACTCGCCTACCTCACTTGACCTTCTTCAACGCCTTGAGCCTCTGCGTCGCCCGTTGGACGGCGGCCATTTTCTCGGGGCGTTTCATGCGTTTCCACTTGCGGATGTCGTCCTTGCTGCGCCCACAGCTGACGCACAGGTCGCCGCTGAGCTGGCAGATGGAAATGCAGGGGTTTTCAATATCTTTGGCCAAGGGTCCACCCGGGTGTGTAGTTAAAGGTCACAGCTACGCCGCGTGAAATTCGACAGTGAGGTGACTCACTTCATGCACCGGTTTAAGGCGCTGGCGAATGCTGTCGGCATCCGTGGTCGAGCGGCCAACCACACTGACGATCGCCGCATGGGCTTCGGGGCCGACGCGCCAGACGTGCAAGTCGGTGATCCTGGCATCGCCGGGTTGTTCGACCAGCTCGCGGATCTCCGCGGCGACATGTTCATCGGTCTGGTCCAGCAACACACCGGCAGTGGCGCCCATCAGGCTCCAGGCCCAACGCGCAATCACGATGGCGCCGACAATGCCCATCAGCGGGTCCAGCCAGACCCAACCCAGGTAGCGGCCAGCGAGTAGGGCGGCGATGGCGAGCACGGAGGTCAATGCATCGGCGATCACGTGCACGTAGGCGGAGCGCATGTTGTTGTCGTGGCCGTGAGGGTGGTGATCGTGATCATGATCATGCCCGTGGCTATGACCATGGCCCAACAACAGTGCACTGATGACATTCACCGCCAGGCCCACCACGGCAATCAGGGTCGCGGTCCCGAATTGCACCTCGGTAGGCTGCAGCAGGCGAATCACCGACTCCACACCAATGCCCAGGGACACCAACGCCAGAATCAGCGCCGAGGCGAAGCCGCCGAGGTCACCGACTTTGCCGGTGCCGAAGCTGTAGCGTGGGCTGTTCGCATTGCGTTTGGCGTAGGCGTAGGCCGCAGCGGCAATGCCCAGGGCGGCCGCATGGGTCGCCATATGAAAGCCGTCAGCCAGCAGGGCCATGGAGCCGGTGAACGCGCCGGCGGCGATTTCCGCCACCATCATGACGACGGTCAGTATGACCACCCAAAGGGTACGCTTGGCGTTTTCTTCGTGGGCCGCGCCGAGGAACACGTGTTCGTGGCTATGGGGGCTGTTCATTTGGAATACCGGCGGATGGCTTCGAGCAATTCTTCGACGCCCTTGTTACGGGCTTCTTCGCTGAGGGAGGGATCGGCCACATGGGCTCTGGCGTGGTCTTCGATGATTTCTTCCATCAAACCGTTGATGGCGCCACGGGTGGCCGCCACCAGGTGCAGGGTCTTGGCGCAGTCGGCGTCCGACTCCAGTGCTTTTTCAACCGCCTGGATCTGTCCGGCAATGCGTTTGACGCGCTTGATCAAGCTGTCTTTGTTTGCGGCTATATGGCCCATGGTATACCCCCCCTACCTATAATGGCGCGGATCTTTGCATACCCCGCCCCCCTATACAAGGGGAGAGCGGTTTATACTTTCCCGCCCCTTGTCACTCACCCTCTACAAGTGAATCGAGACCCCCATGAGTACCTCTCTTACCCTGAGCCCCGCGCGCAAGCCCATCGCGCCGTTGCTGGCTTTTATCCTCCTGTTGTTCGGCGCCGTATTCCTGCAAAACACGGTCGGCTCGCGCCAGGTGCTGTTGCTGGTCGTCGGCGCTGCGCTGGGCTTGACCCTGTACCACGCGGCTTTTGGTTTCACCTCGGCCTGGCGCGTGTTTATCAATGATCGGCGCGGCGCCGGTTTACGTGCACAGATGGTGATGTTGGCCATCGCGGTGCTGCTGTTCTTCCCGGCACTGGGGGCGGGCACGTTGTTCGGGCAGCCGGTGGTCGGGCTGGTGGCGCCGGCCGGGATTTCCGTGGTGTTTGGTGCGTTTATTTTCGGCATCGGCATGCAATTGGGCGGCGGCTGTGCGTCGGGCACCTTGTTTACCGTGGGCGGCGGCAATGCGCGCATGTTGGTGACCCTGTTGTTCTTCATCTGCGGTTCGTTGATCGCCACACACCATGTGGACTGGTGGTTTGCGCTGCCATCGTTCCCGGCAGTGTCCATCGTCAAGAGCTTCGGCGTGATGCCGGCCATGGTGCTGAGCCTGGCAGTGTTCGCATTGATCGCGCTGGTGACCGTGCGTTTGGAAAAGGGCCGTCATGGCCAGCTTGAGGTGGGCGTGATCAGCGAGCACAGCGGTTTGCGTCGCTTTCTGCGCGGGCCTTGGCCGCTGCTGTGGGGTGCGATTGGCCTGGCGCTGCTCAACTACGCGACCTTGGCCCTGGCCGGGCGTCCGTGGGGTATCACCTCGGCATTCGCGCTGTGGGGCGCCAAGGTGGCGAGCGGGTTGGGTGTGGACGTGGCCGGTTGGGCGTTCTGGCAGATGCCCGGCAATGCCAAGGCCTTGGCCGCGCCGGTGTGGGAAGACATCACCAGCGTGATGGATATTGGCATCGTCCTCGGTGCGCTGCTGGCTGCCGGCCTGGCTGGGCGCTTCGCCCCGAGCCTGAAGATCCCAGTGCGCTCGCTGGTAGCGGCGGTGATCGGCGGTCTGCTGCTGGGTTACGGCTCGCGCCTGGCGTACGGTTGCAATATCGGCGCGTACTTCAGCGGCATTGCTTCGGGCAGCCTGCATGGCTGGGTCTGGTTGGTGGCGGCGTTTATCGGCAACAGCGTGGGCGTGCGCTTGCGGCCGTTTTTCTTTGCGGGCGAGCGGCCGCAGGTGGCGTTAAGCGGCTGCTGAGACGCCTGTCAATGGATGTCCGAATCCGTCCTTAAGTGGTCCGGCTTGCGCCTGTTTCTCGTGCGCCAGCATCTTTACCATGGTGTGCATCACTCGCTGAAATGCACACCAAGAGGACTGCCCATGAGCCGCAAAGCCCTGATCGTGATCGACGCCCAGCATTCGTTCCGCCATTCCACCTACTGGTCCGAAAATGACCTGGCTGACTACCTGAAAAAACAGCAAGCCCTCATTGACGGGTGTGTTCAGCACGGCATCCCGGTGATACAAGTGTTCCATGTTGAAGAGCAGGGGCATTTTTCGATGGCATCGGGCAACGTCAGAACCTTGAGCGAATTGTCGATCGCCCCTGCCTTGACCATCCACAAGCGCTACCACAGTGCTTTCGCCGGCACCCCGCTGGCTGCACGGCTGACGGAGATGGGGGTGACCACGCTGATCATCAGCGGCATTCGCACCGAGCAGTGCTGTGAAACCACCACGCGACACGCTTCGGACAGCGGCTTTACGGTGGATTTTGTCAGCGAGGCGACGTTGACCTTCCCGATGACGCACGCGCGTAGCGGTCGGGTGTACACCGCTGCCGAGATCCGCGAGCGCACCGAGCTGGTGTTGGAAGATCGCTTTGCCCGTATTGTCTCCGTCGCCCAGGCGCTGGAGGCATAAAACCGTGAGCGTGCCGGTGCTGTTCGTGCTGCTGCCCAATGTGCTGATGCTGGACCTGGCAGGTCCGGCCGAGGTGTTGCGTCTGGCCGCGCAATTCGAAGACCCGGCCGCCATCGATTTCGACTTGCAGTACGTCAGCCCGGTGGAGTCGCTGCAAACGTCCATCGGTTTGCCGCTGGCTGGCTTGGCGCCGCTTCCACCGGTCTTGGCGCCCGGCACCCTGGTAGTGTTGGTGGGTTCCACATCGAAGGTGACGAAGGCACGCCAACAGGCTTTCGACGTAGCCAGCGCCACCCTGACCCAGTGGCTGCAAAAGGTGTTCGCGCCTTCGGGCGAGCGACTGCTGTGCGTATGCGCCGGCGCCCTGAGTGCCGCCCGGGCCGGGTTGCTGGACGGTCGCCAGTGCACCACCCACCACGCACTGTGCGCGGCATTACAGGCCATCGCGCCCAAGGCTCGCGTGCTTGAAAACCGGCTTTACGTCACCGACGGTCCGGTCAGTTGCAGTGCCGGCGTCACTGCCGGTATCGACCTGATGCTGCACCTGCTCGCTGAACTGGCCGGACCGCGGCTGGCCTGTGCGGTCGCCCGAGACATGGTGGTGTACATGCGCCGCAGTGGCGCCGACCCGCAACTGTCACCCTGGGTAACCGGTCGTAACCACCTGCATCCGGCGGTGCATCGGGTGCAGGACGCCATCGCCGCCGCGCCCTGTGAAGCGTGGCCCGTCACGCGCATGGCTGACCTGGCCTACACCAGCAGTCGCCACCTGGCGCGGTTGTTCCATGAACACGTCGGCCTCAGCCCGCTCGACTACCTGCATCGGCTGCGACTGGCTGTGGCCCGTGAACTGCTGGCCGAATCGACCCTGGGCATTGAAACCGTTGCCGAGCGTGCAGGCTTCGGTTCGGCGCGCCACCTGCGACGTATCTGGAGCAAATACGAAGTCGGCACGCCTTCCACGATGCGCTTGGGTTGAGGGGATCAGCCGCGACGTGCGTCAAGGCTGAAGCGACCGGCACCGAACGCTACGACCTGCAGCAGGCCGCCGGCCATCGCGATGTTCTTGAAGAAGTGGATGAACTGGTTCTGATCAGCCAGCGCGTTGTGGAACGCCAGCGCAGTCGCCACGCTGAACAGCGCCAAGACGGCGGCGACGGTGCGGGCGCGGTAACCGGCGATCAAGGCCAGGCCGCCACCGATTTCAACGACGATCGCCAGCGCCAGTGCCAGCGTCGGGAAAGGCAGACCCACCGAGCCGATGTAGCCAATCATCATGGCCGGAGCCGCCAGTTTGGAAAAACCGGAGAGGATGAAAATGGCGCTCAACAGTACGCGGCCAATCAAGGCGGCCGAAGCTTGCTGGGTGTCGGAACGGGTGATGCTCAGGGTTTGTGTGGTCATGGTGTATTTCCTTCGATGAGGTACGGTTCGACATGAACCGCCCGAGTGAGGAAATCTTGGACCGCATCGGCTAATCTGAATAGCCGACTAATTTCGACGGTTAGGTTCGAAAAAATAGACAAGTCAATCAAGGGACCGACACATGATTTCCGACCCTGGTACACCCACCCTGGATCAACTGCGGGTGTTCCTCACCGTCGTGGAGGTCGGCAGTTTTGCTGCCGCCGCCAGGAAACTGCACCGCGCGACGTCGGTGGTCAGCTACGCGATCGCCAATCTGGAAATGCAGTTGGGCGTGGCGCTGTTTGACCGCCAGACCACCCGCAAGCCCCAGCTCACCGAAGCCGGCCGCACCGTGCTGGCCGAGGCCCGATCCATCGCCAACGGTATTCACGGGCTGCGGGCCAAAGTCAAAGGGCTGCTGCAAGGGCTGGAGGCGGAAGTGCATGTGGTACTCGACGTGATGCTGCCCGCCGCGCGCGTGGTGGACGCCCTCAAGGCGTTTCGCGAGGCATTCCCCACGGTCGCCCTGCATTTGCACATGGAAGCGCTCGGCGCCGTGACGGAGCGAGTGATCAACGGGGGAGCCATCATCGGTGTGAGCGGGCCCATGTACGAGAGCATCGACGGGATCGAAAGAATTGGCGCGGGCAGTGTTGAGCTGATCCCAGTGGCTGCGCCCGACCACCCGTTGGCCTTGAGCGGCGCGAATGCCCCGGGGGCCGGTCGCGAGCTTACGCAGTTAGTGCTCTCCGACCGTTCGCTGCTGACCAAGGACAAGGAGTTCGCCGTGCTCAGCAATCGCACTTGGCGCTTAGCGGACCTGGGTGCCAAACACATGTTGCTGCGTGAAGGGATCGGCTGGGGCAACATGCCCGCGCCGATGGTCGAGGAAGACCTGCGCAGCGGCCGGCTGGTGCGGCTGAATATCCCCGAGTACCAAAGCGGTAAATACCCCTTCGGCGTGATCTACCGCACGGACCTGCCGCCAGGCCCGGCCGCGCGGTGGTTGATCGAGCGGTTTGTTCAGCAGGCGGAGTCGCAGGAGATGGCCGGCTCTTGAGCGGCTTCAGCCGCCAGTTTCGCGCGGTCGGCTTTGCTGATGTATTTGTCTTTGCTTTTCGGCGCCAATTTGGCGCTGGCCTTTTTGGCCTTGGCCTTGAATAGCTGCTGGAGTTTCTTTTGGCGATTCATGTGTTTTTACCTGGGTTGTACAGACCCGGATGATACCAGTAACGCCACTCAGTTAAGCAGTCGCAGCCTCTGTAGTGAGCGGGCTTGCCCCGCGCTGGGTGGC
>NZ_JBOICG010000136.1:0-11786 GCF_050739995.1 Pseudomonas sp.
CCCTTGGGTGAAAAATCAGATCCAATCGGGCTTGGGAACAATGAGCCTTGGTATGGACGCAACAAGGATGAGCTTTGACGATCACTCTTAACGCGGTTGCCGAAAACGCTTCATTCTGATCAAGGCTTACGCATCAGCCCTATGAAAAACAGCCCGCCAATCGCTGCCGTGGCCACGCCAATCGGCAAGTCTTCCGGGGCGATCAGCGTGCGTGCCGCCACGTCGACCCACACCAGGAACAGGCTGCCCAGCAGCGCACACACCGGCAGTAACCGGCGATGCTCGGCGCCTACCAGGCGCCGGGCGATGTGCGGCACCATCAGCCCGACAAAGCCGATGGAGCCGCTGATGGACACTAGAACGCCGGTCATCAACGATGCCACCAGAAATACCTTGAGGCGCACATTGCGTGCGTTCAGCCCGAGGGTGACGGCAGTCTGCTCGCCGGCCATCAAGGCGTTCAACGGACGGGCCATGCCCACCAACACCAACAGCCCGAGCAGCACGGTGCCGGTGGGAATTGCCAGTAGCTCCCAACGCGCCAGGCCAAGGCCACCGAGCATCCAGAACATCACCGCTGACGCCGCACGATGATCGCCCATGAACAGTAAAAGATTGGCCGCCGCCATCATTACGAATGACACGGCCACGCCACACAGCAGCAGGCGATCACTCTCCAATCGGCCATTACGACTGGCCACCGCCAGCACCACCAGCATGCTTAGCAGCGCGCCGATAAATGCAGCGATGGGCAGGGTCAGCAGGCCGGCGATTTCGCCCACATGCAGCACGACGATCACCGCGCCCAACGTGGCGCCGGACGTCACGCCCAGCAGATGTGGATCGGCCAGCGGGTTGCGCGTGACGGCTTGCAGCACCGCGCCGATCAATGCCAATCCGGCGCCGACCAAGGCACCCAGCAACATGCGCGGCACGCGGATCAACCAGACAATATGTTCCTGCCCCATCGTCCAACTCACTTCGCCGATGCCAAGTGCCTTGTACAGCACAATCCGCCACACCACCTCCACCGGCACCCGTGCGGGGCCGAAGCCTAGCGAGATCACGGCAGAGATCAGCAGCAGTGCACCGAGGACCACGAGAAGTAAGGCGTAGCGACGGGAGATCATTCGCCGTGGAACCCTTTGGCCAGGGTTTCTACGGCCAGCACATTGTCGATGCCCGGCGTGGCTTGCACGTAGGGAATCACGATAAAACGCTGGTTCCTGATGGCGTCCACCGCTTGCAAGGCCGGGTTGTTCATCAGGAAGGCCTGCTTCTGTTCGGCGCTGATTTCGCTGTAGTCGACGATCACGATCACCTGCGGGTTGCGCACCACCACGGTCTCCCAGTTGACGCGAGTCCAACTGGCGTTGATGTCATCCAGGATATTGCGCCCGCCCGCTGCCTCGATCAGCGCCTGGGGCATACCCAGGCGGCCGGAGGTCATGGCGCGGTCTTCGCCGCTGTCGTACAGGAACACTCGCGGCTTGTCGGCAGGCAGGTCTTTCTGCACCTCGACCACTTGCGCCTGCATTTGCGTGATCACGGCATTGGCGCGGTCCTGCACGTCGAAGATCCTGCCCAGGTTGCGCAGGTCGTTGTAGGTATCGTCCAGGGTCGCCGCCTTGCGCTTCATTACAAAGGCGCAGGATTCAGTCAGCTCATACACGTTGATACCCAAGGTTTGCAGGGTACTCGGCGTGAGGTCTCCGCCCACGCGCATGCCGTAGTCCCAGCCGGCGAAAAAGAAATCCACGTTGGCGTTGAGTAGGGTTTCCACCGACGGGTATTTGCTCGCCAGCTCCGGCAGGCCGTCGAGGGGCTCGGCCATCTCGGGTGTGACCGACTTCCAGCCGGTCACACCGCTGTAGCCGGCCATGCGCGGCTTGAGACCCAGGGCGAGCATCATCTGGGTCATGTTGATGTCGTGGCTCACCGCGTGTTTCGGCGCTTCCTGGAAGGTCACGTCGCGGTTGCAGCTCTTGATGGTAACCGGGTAGTGGGTCGCTTCGGCGAGTGCCGCGGCGGCATTGAACAGCAAGGTAACGGCAAGCAGCGAACGCAGGATCATGGTTGGGTTATCCAGGTGATTCGGGGGTAGCCGGACAGCGGGTGGGTATCGATCAACGCCTCGACGCCAAACACATCGCGCAGCAGTTCGCGGGTCAGCACGTCATGGGGCGTGCCGCTGGCGACGATGCGCCCGTGGTTGATCACATACAGGCGATCACAGAAGGCGGCGGCCAGATTCAGGTCGTGGATGCTCGCCAGGGTGCCGATATTCAGGCGCTTGACCAGCCGCAAAAGCTCCAACTGATACCGTGGGTCGAGGTGGTTGGTGGGTTCGTCGAGGATCAGCAATTGTGGCTGCTGGGCCAACGCACGGGCGAGGATCACGCGTTGTTTTTCACCCCCCGAAAGGGTGGCGAATGCGTGGTCTTCGAAGCCATGCATACCTACCGATTCGAGTGCCTGCCGGATCAGTTGCTGGTCGTGCACGGTGTCGCCATCGAACAAACCTTTGTGTGGCGTGCGGCCCATGGCGACCACCTCATCCACCCGCAGGCCGAAGGCGTCGGGAAACTCCTGGAGCACCACGGCGATGCGTTGTGCACACCATTTCGCGCTTTGCTTCCACACGTTCTGATGGTCGAGCAGCACTTCACCATGTGCCGGCTGAGTGAACCGGTAGGCACAACGCAACAGGCTGGTCTTGCCGCTGCCATTGGGGCCGATCAGCCCGACAAACTCCTCTGCACCGACCTGCAGGCTGGCGTCACGCAGGTGGAACTGGTGCTGGCAGTGACTGGTTGGGGACCAGTTGAGGGCGGTGAGGGTGAGTGAAGTCATCATTACTCTCTGGTTTGACACCGATCAAAAATGTGGGAGCTGGCTTGCCTGCGATAGCGGTCCATCCAGAACAGATACGTTGCCTGACCTCCCGTCATCGCAGGCAAGCCTGCTCCCACAGTTTGTTTGGTGTTTGGGCCGTCAGAATGTGTAGTCCGCCGTGACGAAGAAGGAGCGCGGTTCGCCCAGAATCCACTGTTGGCCATCGTTGTACTGGCTGACGGCATAGGTTCGGTCGAACAGGTTGTTCAATTGCAGCCCCAACGTGGTGTTGCGCATCGCCTTCCACGACACCGTGGCGTCGACCACGGTGTAGCTCGGCAGCTCATTCTGGTTGGCCATGTCGGCGTAGCGCGCATCCACATAACGCACACCGGCACCGGCGCGGATATCGTCGGTCACGGCTTTGCTCAGCCACAGGTTGGCGGTGCGACGCGGTACGTCCACCGGACGGTTGCCGTCGCGGGAGACCTGCACGCCGCCGACGTCCTGTTTGAAGTCGTCGTACTGCGCATGCACGATGGCGGCGTTGGCTTGCAATGCCCAGGCGTGGGGCAGTTGCAGGTCGAGGCTGGCTTCCAGGCCGCGTGAGGATTGTTGGCCGACTTGCTGCTTGAGGTTCGGATCGCCCGGTACGTCAGTCAGCAGTTTCTTCTTGACGATGTGGTAGGCCGCCAAGGTCCATTCACCGCGCTGGTCCCAGAACGCTTGCTTGATGCCCACCTCGGTCTGTTTGGCGCTGGATAAGTCGAACTGCTGCTGGCCGGGGCTTAGGGAAATCAGGCCGCCGACACCGTCGGTGCTGGTGGCGTACTGGCCGTAGATCGAAGTATCCGGGGTAATCGCATACACCAGCCCGGCCTTCCAGTTATTGCCGGTGAGGGTCTTGTCGGCTTGGCCACCGGTGCGCAAATCATCACGCTCGATATGAGCGTAGTCGCGACGGATGCCGGTGATCAGCGACAACTGGTTGGTGAGCTGCAGACGGTTTTCCGCGAAGCCGGCGACCGTTTTGGTGGTGGTGGCAAACACCGGCTTGAACGGGTCTTTGCTTTGGAACGGCGCGGGCGCCGGATGGTACAGGTCAATGGGTTGGCCTTTGTCCAGCACATCGCTAAACGGGGTGTTGCTGGCGAGGCGGAAGCGGATGCGGTTGTATTCGACGCCGGTCACGGTCTGGCTGTCGAGACCGAACAGCGTGTGCTTGAAGGTAAAGGTCTGGCGGTCGCCGACCTGTTCCTGGTTGTGCTTGATGCCGAAGTTGCCGCTGCGGGTGAGTTGGCCGTCGCTGAAGTTGTAGTTCTCGGCATTCTGCCAGCGGCGCTGGTTTTTCAGGTAGTACAGTTCGTTGGTGGCGCTGATGTTGTCGTTGACCTGCCACTCGCTGGTCAGGCGCGTCCATTGGTCGTTGTAATGCTGGGTGTCGTTGCTGACGTTGTAGTTCTTCTCGCGCAGGCCCTTGTGCAACTGACCGTTGATCAGCGGTGTGCCGAAGTAGTTTTGCGGACGCTGATCGCCGTAGTCGCTGGCGAAGGTAAAGCTCAGATTATCCGCCGCCTGCCAGCGCAGGGTGCCGCTGACGAAGTCGCTGCTGGAATCGCCACGATCGATGAAGCCGTTGCTGCGCAGGCGATTGAGATTGAGGCGATAGCTCAGGGTGTCGGTCAGCGAACCGCCGCTGTCGAGGGCTTGCTGCTGGCGATCATAAGAGCCGTAACCGAGGCGGATGTGGTTTTCGATCTCGCCTTCGAAGGGCTTTTTCGACACGGTATTGATGACTGCGCCCGTGGCGCCTTCACCGTATAGCACCGAGGCCGGGCCGCGCAGCACGTCGACGCGCTCTACCGACCAAGTGTCTACCGGAAACGTCGAGGTCCCCATGCCCATGTACATGCGATTGCCGTCGTACAGCTGCATCACCGAACCCTGGCCGGTAAAACCACGGGCCGACAATGAGGTGCCGCCGTCACCCGGTGTGCCGGTACGGCTGATGCCGGTGGCGCGGGAGATCGCGTCCTGCACGCTGGCATCGCCACGTTCGCGGATCTGCGTGCCGGTCTGGCTTTCGACACTGCCAGGGGTTTGCAACGCCGTGAGGTTCAGGCGCGAACCCGCGGTGGTCGGCGTGTTCAGGTCGATACGTTCGTTATCCACGGCAGGTGCGGTCACGGGGCTGGCGGGCAGGGTCAGGGCCTGGGCGTTGTTGTGCAAGGCGAGCAGGCACAGGCCGGACGCAAGGTACTTGTTCATCGGTCGGTCAATCGCTTCTTGGAGGGTTGCCGCCGCAAGGTGCGGCGGGCAACGATAACGCAGAAAGTGTTATAAGTTAACACTTATTGGCTGCGGGACAAAAGTCGCGCAAGGCTACAGAAGGCCTCTGCCATGGGCATCTCGCCTGATTCATGCCGAACCTGAGGCAGATTCATGTTGGCCAAACAGGCGCGACAGCACCAGACGATCCAGCGCCCACACCACGATCAAAGACGCGCCAACAAGAGGAAAAATAATCGCCAACGCGAGCATGATCACCATCGCGGTTTTCCACTTTGGCAGGTCATGGCGCAATGGTGGAACACCCAATCCGCCAGCAGGCCGCCGCTTCCACCAGATCACCACACCGCTGACCGCACTGAGCAGAATCATCAGGCAGATCAGCAGCACGATGATCTGGTTCACCACGCCGAACATCTTGCCTTCGTGCAGCATCACGCCGGTTTCGGTGGCGCGGGCGACAACGTTGTAGTGCGCCCAGCGCACATCGGCCAGGACCTTGCCGGTGTACTGGTCCACATGCAGGGTGGCGTCATTGCGCGGGTCATTGGCGAACACCGCGACAGTGAACACGCCGGTGGCCGTGGTGGGGAAGGTGATGCTGTAGCCGGGCTCGACCTTGCGTGCGTTGGCCAGGTCCACCACCTGCTGCAGGCGCACGACGGGCGCAGCGGGGCCAGAGTGCAGGGGGCCGTGGTTCATGTGCTCGGCGTGGTCGCCGGACATCGGCATCGGCGTGTTTTCCATGGCCCAGGGCACGGTCTGTTGGCTGGCCGTATTGAGGCTGCGTGCCTGTTGGTCGGACTGCGGCACGTTGTTCCACATGGCCGCCGGGAATGTGTTCCACAGCTCGGCGTATTGTTTGCCCCAGAAGCCGGTCCAGGTCATGCCGCTGAGCAGCATCACCAGCAGCAGTGACGCGCCCCAGAAGCCGGTGACAGCATGCATATCACGCCAGAACACACGGCCGCGCGCGTTGAGGCGTGGCCACAACACGCCCGTCGAGGACTTGCCGCGCGGCCACCACAGGTAGAGGCCCGACACCACCAACATCACGCCCCAACCCGCCGCCAACTCCACCAGGCGGTCGCCGACGGTGCCGATCATCAATTCACCGTGCAGGGCGCGGGCGATGGCTTGCAGGTTGTATTTGGAATCCTGTTCGCCGAGCACGGTGCCGCGATAGGGGTCGACGAATACCGTCACTTCGCGGCCGTCGTTATGCATCACGAACTGCGCGCTGCGGGTGGCGTCGGCCGGTGGCAGGTATTTGCTGATCGTGCCTTGGGGGTAGGCGGCCTGGGCCCGTTGCAATTGCTCATCGGCGGTCAGCGTGTGTCCGGCGGCGGGCACGGTGAGCAGGTCGCCGTACATCAGTGGATCGAGTTGGGGTTTGAACAGGTAGATGATGCCGGTGAGGGCCAGCAGCACCATGAACGGGGCGACAAAGAGCCCGGCGTAGAAATGCCAGCGCCAGGCCAGGTTGTAGAAGGAAATCTTTTGAGTACTCATCAAGGGCTCCGCAAGGCTTTGAATTTTTGTCGTCAGTTATGCCGCTATCGCAGGCAAGCCAGCTCCCACATTTGGAATGCATTCCCCTGTGGGAGCTGGCTTGCCTGCGATGCTTTTAGAAGCTCATGTCGACCTTGGTCCACAGGGTGCGGCCGGGCTCCTTGATGGCCTGCGGATCATTGGCCGGGTAGCCGAAGCCCGCGTTGCCGGCCAGGTTCAAGTGCTCGGCATAAGCCTTGCCGAACAGGTTGTCGACGCCGGTGCTGACCTTGAAGTTTTTGTTGATGCGGTACGCCGCGTTCAACGAGAACACGCCAAAGCCGCTGCTCTTGTCGAAGTCCTTGCCGACCACGTTGCCTTTGTTCTGGTCGATACGGTTTTGTGCCGCGACCACACGCCACAAGGCGCCGGCGCTCCAGTCGTCTTCGCTATAGGTGAGGCCGAAACGTGCATCCAGCGGCGGCATTTGTGGGAGTGCCTTGCCGTCACTGGTGTTCTTGCCCCAGGCGTAGGCGAGGGTGGCGTCGGCTTTCCAATGGGGTGTGAGTTTGTACGCCGCGCCGAGTTCGCCGCCCATGATGCGGGCGTCGACGTTGCGCGCCTGGGAGGTGGTGCCCATCATGCCGGGCTTGTAGTCGAACAGGATGAAGTCTTGTACCCGGCCGATGTAACCCGAGGCCCAGGCCTCGAGGTCGGCGGTTTTGTACTGTGCGCCGAAGTCGAGTTGGGTGGTTTTTTCCGGCTTCACACCGTCGAACGCATTCACTGAACCGACCGCGCCGGTTTTTGGCGAAAACAGCTCCCAGTAATCCGGGAAACGTTCGGCGTGGCCCAAGCCTGCGTAGACCGTGGTGGGCGTGTCGGCCAGGTCGTGTTCGTATCGCACAAAGCCTGACGGCAGGGTGTCGGCACGGGTGTTATCGGCGGTGGGGTTGGGGCGGGACATCATTCCCGAGCCGGTGGTCTGGCGGAAATCCTTGGCCGAGGCGCGGTCCAGGCGTGCGCCAGTGATCAGGCGGTCGCGGTCGGCGGCGTACCAGGTCAACTCACCGAATACCCCGTAGTTGTGGAAGTTGGCGTCCTTGACCCGTGGCAAATCCTTATAGGTGTCGATGCCCATGCTGCTGCGCTGGCGGTGTTCGTTGGTCTGCGCATCCAGGCCGCTGATCAGTTGCACATCGGCCCAGCGCCAGGTCGCCTTGATCCGCGCGCCGAGGGTACGCCGGTCGACGTTGGAAGCCATCGGCCCGGCCATCATCCCAGTGCCGGATGGCGTGCGCAGCGTGTAGTTGTCCATCACATGATCGGCGTAGTTGTAGTAGACCTGGGCCTCGACCTTATCCAGCACTTCGCCGATGTTGGATTTCTCGAAACGCAGCCCCAGGCTTTCGCGAAGGAACTGCGAGCCGTCCATGCCACGCCCCGCGTAGCGTGCTTCGCCATCGCCGCGGCCAGCGGTGAGTTCCAGCAGGGTGTCGGCATCCGGGGTGAAACCGACGGCCACATCGCCGTTCCACTTGTCGTAGCGCGAGGCGACGGTTTTGTTATTGCCGTCCTTGTAATCGTCGGCATGGGCCTGGTTGCCGATCACCCGCACATAGCCCAGCGGCCCACCGGCCGCGGCGTCGATGACTTTGTCGAAGCGTCCGTTGGAGCCCGCCAACACACTGGCGTTGACCCGTGTGCCCAGCTCACCGAACTGCTCTGGCTCGCGATCGAACAGGATCGTACCGGCCGACGCGCCCGGGCCCCAAAGCACGGTTTGTGGACCTTTGATCACGGTCAGCTTGTCGTAGGTTTCCGGCGAGATGTACGAGGTGGGCGCGTCCATCCGCCCGGGGCAGGCGCCGAGCATCATGCCGCCATTGGTGAGGATATTCAGGCGCGAGCCGAACATGCCACGCAACACCGGGTCGCCATTGGTTCCGCCATTGCGCACCAGGGCGAAGCCGGGAATGGTCTTGAGGTAGTCGCCGCCGTCGCTGGCGGGCACCGGTTGGCGTGGGTCTTTCGGGTTGGTGACCACGGTCAGCGGCGAGCTGGGAGCGATGGCCGTGATCACGGTGGGGCTCAGCTCGTGCTCGTCGGCGTGAGCCTGTGGTACCAGCAGTGCGCCGCACAGAACGGCGAAAACAGGGGTGCATCCCAAACGGGAGTCAGCAGGAAACCTGGACATGAAAAATTCCATCAATCATTCGTAAACAACACGGCCAGCAGCCTGCGGCTGTCTGTCTAAAGTCGGCCGGGGTGAAGTAACGGTGTTAAGGGCGCTTACGCGTTGATGGGGGGCGCGCGGCTGCGGGCGCCAGGGAAGATGCTCTGCCGGGCATGGCCCAGGCGCGTGGCGGGGGTGAGGGCGTTGGCGGGCGTTGGCGAGCCCAGAATGACAGGTGAGACGCTGCCGGGCAGGGCGGGGCAACTGAAGAGCAGGTCGCAATAGCCGCATTTGGCCCAGAGCGCGTGGTGCTCATCGGGCGCTTTTTTGTGATGGGAGTCGCCGTGGCCCATCGGCATGCTCATCGACATACCGGCGTGATGATCCATCGGCATCGCTTGGGAAATCAGCGGACCGATAAAAATCATCAGCATGGCGAACAGGCTGATCCAACTGCCGCGCATCACGTGGCGGCGTGGGGACAACCTGGCGCGAGGGGCGCCCATCGAGTGTCAGCTTATTGGGCGTGCATATGCTCGTGGCCGGCCGTTGGCGGTGCTTTCTGCACCGAGACTTCCACCTGCACCTTGCCGGCTTTTTCGAAGGTCAACGTCAGTGGGAACTGCTTGCCATCGGCCAACAGGCTGCGGTCTTTGAGTCCCAGCAGCATCACGTGATAGGCCATTGGCGCGAAGGTCAGGTCTCCCTTGGCCGGCACCGTCACGCTGGGCACTTGTTGCATCTTCATCAAGTCGCCCTGCATCACATGTTCATGCAGTTCGGCCTTGTCCGCTACGGGGGTCTCGACGCTGAGCAGTCGGTCTGGTGTTTCACCGGTGTTATGAATCACGAAGTACGCCGCTACGGTGGGCGCATTGGGTGGCAATTCCTGGGACCAGGGATCGCTGACCCGCAGGTTGCCGGCCTTGTAGTCGTCGGCATTGGCAGCAACGCACACCGGCAACAACAACGCAGCCAGAAGCAGGGAAGATTTGAGCATGGCAGTTCTCCAGAACGGTTCTAAACGCAGTTCACTTGCGAAGAAAATCAGACCGTTGGAGAGGCGCGGGGGTTGAGGCTCGGCCATTGCTGGCGCGGGGTTGGGTTTTGCAGTTGGGGTGGCGGCAGGTTTTTCATCGCATCGAAATGCGTGAGATACAACTGCGGCACATGCCCCGGCACCGCCACCAGTGGCGCAGAGCCTGAGCAACACCAGCAATGCTGCATGGTGGAATGATCGTCCGGTTGCGGCGCCGGAATATCCAGCTTGCCCAGGGCAATGGTTTTGAAACTGGCGCCATTGGACGAACAGAAACTGCCCCACAGCAGTTGCTGCACGGGGTCCTGGGACTGTTGCATCGCACTGGCCATCGGCATGGCAAAGGCGTTGAACAGCACTGCAAAGCAGGCGATCCACACAATTGCAAAGCGTTGACGGGCCATGGCGGACAATCCGTAGGGTTAAACGATCAGGTGGGTATTTAGCCTGATCGGGGGGGATAAGTAAAAAGGGGCGGTGTGGTTTGGTGTCGCAGTGCTGGATTTGAGGATAGACGGGAACTTGGAATTGCCAATTTTCGATGGGGCGCGAAACTCATGTTCACGCTGAACATTGTGGGAGCTGGCTTGCCTGCGATGCAGACGACACGGTCTTCCAGTTGGATCGAGGTGATGCCATCGCAGGCGAGCCAGCTCCCACAGGGGGCAGTGGTGTTTAGAGAACGGTGATTGCCTGTAGCACCGCAGCTACGGTAGTGAACTCTCGATTCACCGCAGCCAACACCGGCCGCTTCAACACCACCACCGGCACTCCACGCTCCCGCGCCACTTCCAGCTTCGGCTCGGTGGCTGTGCTGCCGCTGTTCTTGCTGACCAACACATCAATGCCGCGCCGTTCGAACAGGGCGCGTTCGTCTTCGATCTGAAACGGTCCACGCGCGCCAATCACTTCACACCGCTCATTTCCCGGGTACATATCCAGCGCCCGTAACGTCCAGAATTGCTCCGGTGGAATTTCATCAAGGTGCTGCAACGGCTCTCGGCCCAGCGTGAACAGTGGGCGCTTGAAGGGTTTCAGCGCTTCGATCAATTCTGCCCAGTCACTGACCTCACGCCAATCATCCCCCGCGTGTGGCTGCCACGCCGGGCGGCGCAATGCCCAGCACGGTACGCCGCATGCCCTTGCCGCCTCGGCAGCATTGCGGCTGATCTGCGCCGCATACGGGTGGGTTGCATCGAGAATCAGGCTAATCCCCTCATCCCGAACAAACTGCGCTAACCCTTGCGCTCCGCCATAACCGCCAACTCGCACCTGGCAATTGAGGTCAGTTGGCACGCGGCCAACACCGGCCAAGCTGTAAACATGTTCCGGGCCAAGCGTACGGGCAATAGCCAGCGCTTCAGTCACGCCACCTAGCAACAGAATCCGTTTCATAACGGCTTGATCACTTCCAGCAAGGTAATCGGCAACGCCTGCCGCCATGTATCGAACTCCCCCAGCGGCTGTGCCTGCGCCACATGGATGCGGGTCAGCTCGCCGCCATGTTGGGCGCGCCAGTTCATCAAAGTCATTTCACTTTGCAGGGTCACGGCATTGGCGACCAACCGGCCGCCTGGCCGTAACTGTCTCCAGCAGGTATCGAGCACACCGTCGCGGGTGACACCGCCGCCGATGAAAATCGCATCCGGTGCCTCCAGGTCGCTTAACGCCTCGGGTGCCTTGCCGCGGATCAATTGCAGGCCGGGCACGCCAAGGGCGTCGCGGTTATGTTCGATCAAGTCTTGGCGGCCGGTATCGGCTTCAATCGCCAGCGCTCTGCAACTGGGGTGAGTACGCATCCACTCGATACCAATGGAGCCGCTGCCCGCACCCACATCCCACAGCAATTCGCCGGGCATCGGTGCGAGGCGGGCGAGGGTCATGGCACGCACATCGCGTTTGGTCAGTTGGCCGTCGTGTTTGAACGCCGAATCGGGCAGCCCGGCGAGGCGTGAC
>NZ_JBOICG010000137.1:0-3786 GCF_050739995.1 Pseudomonas sp.
CTCCCACATAAGGTATTTGGCGTTTGCCTGATCCAACAAAACGGCCGTTATCTTATAGCAAAACTGCGGCCAGAGGCCGCCGTTTAGTGCATTGCGCAAGTTTTTACGCGACAGGCGCGGGTTCTGGTTCCGAAGCCGGTTTAGGCAGCGAAGAGAGAAACGCCATGATCAGCGCCGCCACGTACGGCAGCGATTGCACCAGCAGCATCACCACCCAGAAGCGAATGTCATTGCTCGGCAGGCCCTGCACCAGGTAGATCCCCAGCGCCGCGCCCCACAGCAGCAACATGATGAACATCTCTTCGCGTGCTTCCGAGATCGCCACCCAGAAGCCGTGGTTATCCGCGTTTTTCGGTGTACGAAAGAACGGAATGCTGGTGGTGAAGAAACCATACAGCACCGCCTTGGCGATGGTGTGGGACAACGCCAATCCGGCCAACGCCGCGCAGAACGCATCTTTGAGGTTCACACCCACCGCACGGCGGTAGAGGAAGATGATCTTGCCGACCTTGAACACGAACAACGCCAACGGCGGGATCGCGAAAATCAGCAACGGCGGGTCGACCCGAGTCGGCACGATGATCATCGCTGCAGACCACAACAGTGCGCCGACGGTAAAGAAGATGTTCATGCCGTCCGCCACCCACGGCAACCAGCCCGCGAGGAAGTGATAGCGCTGGCCACGGGTCAGCTCAGTGTCCTTGCCGCGCAACAGGCTGGCGGTGTGGCGCTTGATGATCTGGATCGCGCCGTAGGCCCAGCGGAAACGCTGTTTCTTGAAGTCGATGAAGGTATCCGGCATCAAGCCCTTGCCGTAGCTGTCGTGGTAATAAGCCGCCGACAGACCTTTCTCGAACACGCGCAGGCCCAATTCGGCGTCTTCACAGATGCACCAGTCGGCCCAGCCCAGTTCTTCGAGCACCGAGCGCCGGGTCATGGTCATGGTGCCGTGCTGGATGATCGCGTCACGGTCGTTGCGGGTGACCATGCCGATATGGAAGAAGCCCTTGTATTCCGCGTAGCAGAGCTTCTTGAAGGTGCTTTCGTTCTGGTCGCGGTAGTCCTGCGGCGACTGCACCACGGCGATTTTCGGGTCGGCGAAATGCGGCACCATGTGCTTGAGCCAGTTTGGCGACACGCAGTAGTCCGAGTCGATCACCGCGATCACTTCGGCGTCCTTGGCGGTGTGCGGGATCAGGTAGTTCAGCGCGCCACCCTTGAAACCGGCCAGGGGCGCGACGTGGAAGAACTTGAAGCGCGGGCCCAGGGTTTCGCAGTAGTCGCGTACCGGCTCCCACACCGCTGGGTCTTTGGTGTTGTTGTCGATGATCAGGACTTCATAGTCCGGGTAATCGAGGGCGGCCAGGGCGTCGAGGGTCTGTTTGACCATCTCGGGTGGCTCGTTGTAGCACGGCACATGGATCGACACTTTCGGGCGGTAGTCCGAATCGCCTTCTACCGGCAGGAATTCGCGCCGGCGCTTGTGGGTCCACACCGCTTCCGCCAGTTCGTGGGCTTCGGTCAGCAACACGATAAACACACCAAGCGCGCCAAGGGCCAGCAAGATACCGACGGTCACGCTGAACCAAGTGCTGTATTGCTGGCTGTAGTCGTAGCCGATCCACACCAGCACCGAACCGCACAAGAACGCGATAAAGGTCAGGAAGGTCCGGCCACGCTGGCGCAAGGCCGAGCCGTCGATCATCAGCAGAGTCAGGGACAGCAGAGCGAGCACCACCGAGCCGATGGCCAGTACGCGCCATTGCGGGATCGCAACGACCGGCCCTTCAAAGTTGAATTTTTGCTGGCGTGCCGCGTTGTAAACACCCCAATAAGCACCGGCCGAGCCTTCGTCGCTGACTTTCCACGGCTGATCGAAGGCCTCGATCACGAAGTAGTTATAGCCCTGGCGATTGAGTTTATTCACCAGTGTGCGCAGGTAAATCGCCTGGTCGGCCGGGGACGTTTCATTGCCTCCGCGCATACGGCCGTTGCTCGGCCAGCCAACCTCCGACAGCAGCAGCGGTTTTTTCGGGAACAGTTTCTTCAGATCCTTGGCGCGGTCGAGTACGTACTGACCGGCCTTGTCCATCGGAATGTATTCCCAGAATGGCAGGATGTGCGCGGCGATCAGGTCGACGTGCTTGGCCAGTTGTGGGTTCTTTTCCCAGATATCCCATTGCTCGGATGTCGTGACTGGCACTTTGACGGCCGCGCGCACCCGATCCAGCAGCACAATCAGCGCTTCTGGGGTGATGTCCTTACGGAATACAGCTTCGTTACCCACCACAACCCGCACTACACTGCGCGAGTTGTTGGCGATTTCGATGGCGCGCTGGATTTCCCGTTCGTTGCGCTCCAGGTCCGGGCTGATCCAGATCCCCAGGGTCACCCGCAGGCCGAACTCTTCGGCCAGTTTGGGGATGTCGCCCAGGGTGCCGTCGACCGAGTAGGTACGAATGTTGTCCGTCAGCTTGCTCATGATCGCAAGGTCCTGACGCATCTGGTCGTCGGTCGGGAACTGGTCTTTCTGCGGGTACTGGCCCTGCTGGAACGGCGAGTACGAAAAGCCGGAAATCTGTTCCGGCCAGTTGGGGGTCGTGACTGGGCGGTTGATCAACGCCCAGAAGCCGGTGAACAGCGCGGCAATTGCCAGCACGACCACCAGGTTAAGTCCAAATTTACGCGATGCCATGGCTATTTCGGGTTCCAAAGGGTGTGGAACGAAGAGAAGTGTCGGCCAGCGCCGAACGGCGCGCATCCTACACCGGCCCTTCCCTGAGCGTACAGCAGACAGAGAAAAGCCGGACGTTAGTCAGCGAAAGGCCACCTAAGTTCTTTACTTGTAGCTTGTCGCTTCGAACTTGTCGCTACGTAGTCCATAATGCGCGCCGGTTTTTGGGGTAATGGTCATGAGTACAGAAGATCCGCGGTTTGCAGGCGTCGCCCGCTTGTATGGCATTGAAGGCCTGGAACGCTTGAAAGCGGCCCATGTGGCGATCGTCGGCGTCGGCGGCGTAGGCTCGTGGGCGGCGGAAGCCATGGCCCGTTGCGGGGTGGGCGAAATATCGTTGTTTGACCTGGACGATGTCTGCGTCAGCAACAGCAATCGCCAGCTGCACGCCCTGGATAGCACCGTGGGTAAGCCCAAGGTCGAAGTGATGGCCGAGCGACTGCGCGGCATCAACCCGGACTGCACGGTGCATGCCGTGGCCGACTTCGTGACCCGCGACACCATGGCCGAGTACATCACGCCGGATATCGACTGCGTGATCGACTGCATTGATGCGGTCAACGCCAAGGCCGCGCTGATTGCCTGGTGCAAGCGTCGCAAGATCCAGATCATCACCACTGGCGGTGCCGGTGGGCAGATCGACCCGACGTTGATCCAGGTCTGCGACTTGAACCGTACCTTCAATGATCCACTGGCCTCGAAAGTGCGTTCTACCTTGCGCCGCGACTATGGCTTCTCACGCACCGTGACCCGTCATTACAGCGTGCCGTGCGTGTTTTCCACCGAGCAACTGCGCTACCCCAAGCCGGATGGCAGCATCTGTCTGCAGAAGAGTTTTGTCGGGGACGGTGTGAAGCTGGACTGTGCAGGAGGGTTCGGCGCGGTGATGATGGTCACTGCCACTTTCGGCATGGTGGCGGCGACCAAGGCCGTGGACAAGATTGTGGCCGGGGTACGCAGGCCGTCGGAGCGGGTCAAGCCCACTTAAATCTCACGGCCTTGCACAGGTTCAAACTGTGGGAGCTGGCTTGCCTGCGATAGCGGTGGATCAG
>NZ_JBOICG010000138.1:0-2845 GCF_050739995.1 Pseudomonas sp.
GTAGGTGGCTTGACGGATGCGGAAGCTCAGGTCTTTGGCCGCGCCTTCTTGCAGCACGTACTTGGCCTCGATGTCGCGTTCCCATTCCTTGCCGTTGTTGGTGCCTTCGACGTTGGCGTCGGTACCTTTGGCATAACGGGTCATGAAGCTCAGGCCTGGCACGCCGTAGCTGGCCATGTTCAGGTCATAGCGAGCCTGCCAGGATTTTTCGTCTTCGGCGTTAAAGTCGGAACGAGCGATGGAGTTGGCCAGGAAAATCGTACCGCCGCCGTCTACGCCGTAGCCGTAGTCACCATCACCGCTAACCTTCTGGTAGGCCAGGGTGAATGTGTGAGCCTGGTAGGTGTACGCGCCTTGCAAGCTGTAGGCACGGTTATCCAGTTTGGTGGTGCCGTCTTTTTCTGCGCGTTGCAGGCCAGCGCCATCGCTTTTGGTGCTGTAGATGTTGAAGTCAACGGCCAGCGACTGATCTTTGTCGATCGCGTGGGTCCAGTTGAGGTTGGCGTAGGTTTTCTTCCAGTAGTCTTCAGTCTTCGCGTAGTACAGGCTGGCGGCGACTTCAGGGGTGAGTTGGTAGACGCCACCGATGAAGTCGGTTTTGGTCAGGCCCAGGCTGTCCCGGTAGGTCTGTGCTTGTGCCACGCTGGAAGTGAAGTGACCGCCTTCGAGTTTCAGGCCCTTGATCTCGTTGCTGGTGATCGAGATACCTTGCGGCAGCTCTGGCAGCAAGCGGCTGTCATCGGAAGCGAATACTGGCGCGGTGGTGTACTGGTCGCCTATCTTCAGAACGGTGTCCGAGAGGCGGAACTTAACAGCGCCGCCGCCTTTGGAATAGTCGTCCTGCGAGCGACCGTCTGAACCGGTAGGGAACAGGCCAGTGCCGGAGCGACCCTTGCCGCTGTCCAGTTTCACGCCCAACAGGCCGATCACGTCTACACCGACACCGATGGTGCCTTGGGTGTAGCCCGACTGGAACAGGCCGTTGAAGCCCAGGCCGGTTTCGTCGACGCGGCTCTTGCCAGTGTCGTTGTTACGGAAGTCGCGACTGAAGTTCAAGAGGCGAGTGTTGATGCTGAAAGTGCTGTCTTCAACAAAGCCCTTGGAGTCGTCCTGGGCGGACGCCATTGCGTACTGCGAGGTGCCTGCTGAAACAGCCAGGGCGATCATGCTCCACTTCATCACGCGCATCGTGATTTGCTCCTTTGGTTTTAGGAAGAGTACTGCCGTCCCACCTGTATTTTTATCTGGGCGGCTCTTTCTTTTTTGTGTCGGCGCAAAGTTATATCACGCAGACTCTATTGACGATACTTACCCATCTTTCCTTTCAGCTTCTTTACGAGGCTGTCGTAAATTGCTAGTTCCATGTCGCAAATTCACAGTCCGAATGTAACCGGACTGACAACTTCAATACTCTTTCAAACCACCCTTCGAAGTTTGAATTCATCCCTGCTGCGTATTGAAACGCTGCTGTTTTTTATCGCGAAACACTGGCTTCCAAGCGGGTGTCGTTGCCGACGATATGGGTGTGAATGCAACAAGCGTGCACAAAGGGGTACCCGTATGTCATTTTTTCGTGAAAAACATTACGGCACTGTAAAAACCGCATAAGCACGGGCTTTTTACGCCGATTGGTTTGGGCTTGACGCCCGGGCGATTCGCCCCTTGGGTGATACATAAATCCTGTTCCAGGACAAAACGTTACCGGTTCACCCTCATCAGTGGGTAATCGGCGGATCCCTTTGAAGCACAGATGGGTCATTTTGGTGCATCCCTTCGAGGCCCGGATTAGCGTAGCTCAACTATTTGAGTGCATCGAAAGGGGGCATGATTTTTTGTCGAGTCAACCCAAGGTCCCGTGCATTCGCCGTGAAGCCGGGCGCAATCGAAGGTATGCTGGGCGCCTGAAACTGACCTGCCAAACGGAGTGCCCACGGTGTTCGCCTTAGATCAACGTCTGCAACAAGACACACTGGTTATCGGGGACTTCCCGCTGTGCCGGCTGCTGCTGTCCAATGACTCGAATTACCCTTGGTTCATCCTGGTGCCGCGCATCGACGGTATCAGCGAAGTGTTTCAACTGGATGTCGCCGATCAGCACTCGTTGTGGCAGGAAACGACAGCACTGGCACAGTTGCTCAATGAAGGGCTGGCGGCCGATAAGATGAACATCGGCGCGCTGGGTAACGTCGTCAGCCAATTGCATGTGCATGTGATTGTGCGCAAGCGCGATGACGCCGCCTGGCCAGCACCGGTCTGGGGCAAGCATCCGGCGCGGCCTTACACCGAAGAGCAAGTGGCGGCGATTCGCAGCCGACTGCGTGATCTGTTGCCTGCCGGTTTCATTTTTACCCAGGATTGAATCATGGACCTGCAAGACCGCGTCACCGATCTGGAAAGCCGCCTGGCCTTCCAGGACGACACCATCGAAACCCTCAATGACATCCTGGTTACCCAGCAGCGCGCCGTCGAGCGCCTGCAATTGCAGATGACCGCGCTGCTCAAGCGCCAGGAAGAAATGGGCGGCCAGTTCGAGACATCCGAAGAAGAGGCGCCGCCGCCGCACTATTAATGGCGAGACGCGCATAAAAAAACCGCGACCCAGCCAGGCTGGATCGCGGTTTTTTTATGCTGCGAAGGCTGGGGTCAGCGACGCGGCAGTGCAGCGATGACATCTTCGGCTTGCAGGCCTTTGTCACGGTTCATGACAGAGAACTCCACACGCTGGCCTTCGACCAGAACTCGATGGCCTTCGCCGCGGATAGCCCGGAAGTGGACGAAGATATCGTCGCCCGAGTCGCGGGAAATGAAGCCGAAGCCCTTGGAGGTGTTGAACCACTTGACGGTA
>NZ_JBOICG010000139.1:0-20425 GCF_050739995.1 Pseudomonas sp.
GACGAACTCGACGCCACGCTGCCGGACACCGTCTGGCTGGGCGGTTGGTCCATGGGCGGCATGCTTGCGTCCGAGTTGGCCGCACGGCGCGGTGAACGCTGTTGCGGCCTGCTGACGTTGGCGAGCAACCCGTGTTTTGTCGCTCATGACGGTTGGCCGAGCGCGATGCCCGCCGAGACGTTCGATGCGTTCCTTGCCGGTTGCCATGCCGACTCCCAAGTCACGCTCAAGCGCTTCGGCCTGTTGTGCGCCAAGGGGGCCGAGGACCCGCGAGGGTTGTCGCGGCTGCTGGTCAGTGGCGCGCCGCATACGCCCTCCAGTGTGTTGATGCCCGGTCTTGAACTGCTGGCGCAACTGGATACCCGTGCTGCCCTGCAGGCCTATCGCGGCCCGCAGCTTCATCTGTTTGCCGGCCTCGATGGGCTGGTGCCGGCCGAAGCGGCCGGCGATCTCCTGGCCCTGCTGCCGGACGTTGAAATCGGCCTGATTGAACAAGCCGGTCACGCTTTTCTTCTGGAAGATCCCCACGGTGTAGCGGGGGCCATCCAGGCTTTTTTGCATGAGTGCGTTGATGACTGATCTATCCCTGCCTCCATTGCCGGGCGGTTTACCGGACAAGCGCCAGGTGGCGGCGTCCTTTTCCCGTGCGGCAGCCAGTTACGACAGCGTCGCCGAGTTGCAGCGCGCTGTGGGCACTGAGCTGTTGGCTCGTCTACCGCGAACCACAACGCCACAGCGCTGGCTGGACATGGGCTGCGGCACCGGTTTTTTCAGTCGTGTGCTGGCTGAGCGGTTGCCTGATAGCCAAGGTGTGGCGCTGGATATCGCCGAGGGGATGCTCAATCACGCCCGGCCCTTGGGGGGGGCAAGGCATTTCATCGCCGGTGATGCCGAACGCTTGCCGCTTAAAGCCGAGAGCCTGGGGCTGATCTATTCCAGCCTGGCGGTGCAATGGTGTGCGCACTTCGACCTGGTGCTCAGCGAGGCCCGCCGCGTGTTGCAACCCGGTGGTGTGTTGGCGTTCGCGAGTTTGTGTGTGGGTACTTTGGACGAGCTGCGCGAAAGTTGGCGCGCTGCGGATGGCCTGGTGCACGTCAACCGGTTCCGTCCTTTCGAGACGTACCAACGTCTGTGCGCTGCCAGCGGTTTGCGCGTCGTCAGCCTGGAGCGCCAACCCCATGTGCTGCATTACCCGGACGTGCGCAGCCTGACCCACGAACTCAAGGCGTTGGGCGCGCATAACCTCAACCCGGGTCGCCCGGGAGGGTTGACGGGCCGCGCGCGGATTGTTGCACTGGTGGACGCTTACGAGCAGTTCCGCCAGGCCCAGGGCCTGCCCGCCACGTATCAAGTGGTGTACGCCGTACTGGAGAAACCCCTATGAGCGCCGCTTACTTCATCACTGGCACCGACACGGATGTCGGCAAAACCACCATTGCTGCTGGCCTGTTGCATGCGGCACGGCTCGCGGGCAAAAGCACCGCTGCTGGAAAACCGGTGGCGTCGGGTTGCCAGGTCACGCCCAAAGGGTTGCGCAATAGTGATGCGCTGGCGCTGCTGGCCGAATGCTCGTTGCCGTTGACCTATGCCGAGGTCAATCCGGTGGCATTCGAGCCGGCCATTGCGCCGCACCTGGCGGCGCGGGAGGCGGGCGTTGCATTGACCGTGCAATCACTGTTGAAACCGATGCAACACATACTGGCGCAACAAGCGGACTTCACCTTGATCGAAGGCGCGGGCGGCTGGCGGGTGCCCTTGGCCGATCAGGCCAACCTGTCGGACCTGGCCATGGCGCTCAAGCTGCCGGTGATCCTCGTCGTGGGCGTGCGCCTGGGTTGCATCAGTCACGCGTTGCTCACCGCCGAGGCCATCGCCCGGGATGGTTTGCCGCTGGCGGGCTGGGTGGCGAATATCATTGATCCCAAGACCTCTCGTCTGGAAGAAAACCTCGCCACCCTGGCGGAGCGCTTGCCGGCGCCGTGCCTGGGGCGAGTGCCGAAACTCAAGCAGGCCGGGGCCAAAGCCGTGGCCGAGTACCTGGAACTGGACCTGCTTGACTGATTTTGGCTATCACTAAGGCAATATGCCATTAGTGTTTTTGACGGGCCTTTTGCCAGGATGTCTGCTTCAATTCACCTTCACGATTCTCTAAAGGCAGGCTTACGCCATGGAAATCTCTGGAAGCAGCGCGTTTTATTCGGGACTGAGCACCATTCAGACCGGGCAGAACCGTGTCGACCAGGCCGCCGGCAATATTGCCAGCGCCGCGACGACCCAGCCCTCGGACGCACAGAGCGACCGTCTGCAAGCCAACGATCGTGCCCAGCCGAGCAACTCGGCGAGCAACATGGTCGAAATGGCCCAAGGCAAGTTTCAAGTGGAGCTGGGGGCGAAAGTCGCCAAGGCTTCGGATGAAATGCTCGGCACCTTGATCGACACCTACGCTTAATCCTTGCGCATATTAGCTTTTCTGTGGGAGCGGGCTTGCTCGCGAAAGCGGTGGATCAGTCTTTGATGTATTGACTGACACACCGCTTTCGCGAGCAAGCCCGCTCCCACATTTGTTCTGCGTCAACCTAGCGAACTTCTAAACTCATTTAACGTGGCAACCCGCCGCAGGCCTTGCCGTGCGCGGTATTGATTCGCGTCATGACAAATGGCGCCTGGTCGATGCTTGACAACCCAAGGTCGTAAACGTATGTTTCAAACACCTGTTTGACCGCCATAACAAATCCACGCGGTTGTTCATCCCAGATACATCAGCAGAGGTTTATCGCTATGCCTGACTACAAGGCCCCCTTGCGTGATATTCGCTTCGTTCGTGACGAACTGCTCGGTTATGAAGCGCACTATCAGAGCCTGCCGGCTTGCCAGGACGCTACCCCGGACATGGTTGACGCCATCCTCGAAGAAGGCGCCAAGTTCTGTGAGCAAGTGCTGGCACCGTTGAACCGCGTGGGTGACATCGAAGGGTGCACCTGGAGCGAGTCAGGCGTTAAGACCCCTACTGGTTTCAAAGAAGCCTACAAGCAGTTCGTCGAAGGCGGCTGGCCAAGCCTGGCCCACGACGTAGCGCACGGCGGCCAAGGCCTGCCGGAATCCCTGGGCCTGGCCGTCAGCGAGATGGTCGGTGAAGCCAACTGGTCGTGGGGCATGTACCCAGGCCTGTCCCACGGTGCGATGAATACCATCTCCGAGCACGGCACCCCTGAGCAGCAGAACGCCTACCTGACCAAACTGGTGTCGGGTGAATGGACCGGCACCATGTGCCTGACCGAACCGCACTGTGGTACCGACCTGGGTATGTTGCGTACCAAGGCCGAACCTCAGGCTGATGGTTCCTACAAAGTCTCCGGCACCAAGATTTTCATCTCGGCCGGTGAACACGACATGGCCGACAACATCGTCCACATCGTACTGGCCCGCCTGCCGGATGCACCGGCCGGCACCAAAGGTATTTCGCTGTTTATCGTGCCTAAGTTCCTGCCGAATGCAGACGGTTCGATCGGTGAGCGCAACGCGGTGACCTGTGGCTCCCTGGAGCACAAGATGGGTATCCACGGCAACGCCACCTGCGTGATGAACTTCGACGCGGCCACCGGTTTCCTGATCGGCCCGGCGAACAAAGGCCTGAACTGCATGTTCACCTTTATGAACACCGCTCGCCTGGGCACTGCGCTGCAAGGCCTGTCCCACGCCGAGATCGGTTTCCAGGGTGGCCTGAAGTACGCTCGCGACCGCCTGCAAATGCGCTCCCTGACTGGCCCTAAAGCGCCGGACAAGGCTGCTGACCCGATCATCGTGCACCCTGACGTGCGTCGCATGCTGCTGACCATGAAGGCCTTCGCCGAAGGCAACCGTGCGATGGTGTACTTCACCGCCAAGCAGGTGGACATCGTCAAGTACGGCACTGACGACGAAGCCAAGAAACAGGCTGATGGCCTGCTGGCTTTCATGACCCCAATCGCCAAGGCCTTCATGACCGAAGTCGGTTTTGAGTCCGCTAACCACGGTGTGCAGATCTATGGCGGCCACGGTTTTATCGCTGAGTGGGGCATGGAGCAGAACGTTCGCGACAGCCGCATCTCGATGCTGTACGAAGGCACCACCGGCATTCAGGCCCTGGACCTGCTGGGCCGCAAAGTACTGATGACCCAAGGCGAAGCGCTCAAGGGCTTCACCAAGATCGTGCACAAGTTCTGCCAGGCCAACGAAGGTAACGAAGCTGTCAAAGAGTTCGTTGCACCGCTGGCTGCACTGAACAAAGAGTGGGGCGAGTTGACCATGAAGGTCGGCATGGCGGCGATGAAAGATCGTGAAGAAGTCGGTGCTGCCTCGGTGGATTACCTGATGTACTCCGGTTATGCGTGCCTGGCCTACTTCTGGGCCGACATGGCGCGCCTGGCTGCCGAGAAACTGGCTGCCGGCACCACCGAAGAGGCGTTCTACACCGCCAAGCTGCAGACGGCGCGTTTCTACTTCCAGCGTATCCTGCCGCGTACCCGCACTCACGTGGCAACCATGCTGTCGGGCGCCAACAACCTGATGGACATGAAAGAAGAAGACTTCGGCCTGGCTTACTAAGCCATACCGGGTTCTTCAAAAAACCGCCGCTTCCTTGGGAGCGGCGGTTTTTTTATGGGTTGATAAAAAACACAGCAGGGCACTCAGGGATTGCGATCGGCTGCCGTTACAGTGATGGCAATGTGATACGGGTCACATTGAATGTGCTTAACTGTCCGCAGTGAAGGCACTGTGCTATCTATCTGAGCGGGTCGGAGCTTTACCCTTGTCACGCGTGTCCGCTGTACGTTTCAGCCATTTTCTCCCTTCGTTGCTGCTGTTGCTGGCCGGGCTCTCGGCTGCGTACGTCAAAGATCTCAACGTGTTCTTCACCTCGCTGTTCAATGTGCTGCCGACCTTGGTGCTGTTGCTCGGCGGCTCATACTGCGCGGTGTATCGGCGCCAGCGTGAACTGTTCCTGATGATCACGGTGTATGTCGCCTACTTCCTGCTGGACGCTCAGACGGACTTCTACCGCGACAATGGCCGCGTGCGCGAAGACGCTGCGGTGGTGTTTCATCTGTGTAGCCTGCTGTTACCGCTGTTGTTCAGCGTCTACGCGTTGTGGCAGGAGAAGACCCACTTGTTCCGCGACTTCGTCGCCCGTTGTGCGGTGCTCTTCGCCGTGGGTAGCATCGCGCTGGCGCTGGAGCAAAGTTATCCCCAGGCCTTGCTGAACTGGTTGGCGGAGATTCGCTGGCCGGCGCTGCATGGCAACTGGATGAGCCTGATCCAACTCTCCTACCCGATGTTCCTCATCGGCTTCCTGACATTGGCCGCCCAATACTGGTATCAACCGCGCCCGCTACACGCCGCGCAGTTGGTTGGACTGTTGGGGATTTTCTGGATGTTGCCGCAAACCTTCATCCTGCCGTTCACCCTGAACATCATGTGCAGCCAGGTGATGCTGATGATTGCCGCCGGTGTGGCTCACGAGGCCTACCAAATGGCGTTTCGTGATGAACTGACCGGCTTGCCAGGGCGTCGTGCGCTCAACGAACGCATGCAGCGGCTGGGGCGTAACTATGTGCTGGCGATGAGCGACGTCGACCACTTCAAACGCTTCAACGACACCCATGGCCACGATGTGGGCGACCAGGTGTTGCGTCTGGTCGCCAGCAAGCTGTCCAAAGTCAACGGCGGCGGGCGCGCCTATCGTTATGGCGGTGAAGAGTTCGCCGTGGTGTTCGCCGGCAAGACGCTTGATGAATGCATGCCGCACCTGGAAGAAATCCGCGAGATCATTGCCAACTACGACATCAAGTTGCGCAACCCGGACCGTCCCCATGACGATCATCAAGGCCGCCAGCGGCGGGCGGGTAGCGGGGCGTCCAGTGTGTCGGTGACCGTCAGCATTGGCGTGGCCGAACGCCAGGCCGAGCAGCGCACACCGGAAGAGGTGCTCAAGTCCGCTGACCAGGCGCTGTACACAGCCAAGGGCGCTGGGCGTAACTGCGTGGTTGCGGCCGGGCAGACCCGGCGTGGTGCGGTGCGCATGGAGAGCGCTGCCGGTTGAGTGATGGCGGTGTATTCAGCGGTTCTACAGTGATTGTTCGGGGCCGTGGCCGGCAGTAGGTTGAAACCATCTGCTGCCGGAGACATTGCCATGCCTGACTACAAAGCTCCCCTGCGCGACATGCGCTTTCTGATCGACAACGTGTTTGATTTCCACGGCCACTACGCGGCGCTGGGCGCTACGGACGCCACGCCGGACATGGTCAGCGCGATTCTCGAAGAGGGCGCGAAATTCTGCGAAAACGTGCTCGCACCGCTCAACCGCAGCGGTGATGAAGAAGGCTGCCATTTCGACAATGGCGTGGTCACCACCCCCAAAGGCTTCAAGGAAGCCTTCGCCCAGTACGTGGAAGGTGGCTGGCACGGCGTAGCGGCGGACCCGGCCTACGGTGGTCAGGGCTTGCCCCATTCATTGGGCCTGGTACTGAGCGAAATGATCGGTTCCAGCAATACCTCTTGGGGCATGTACCCCGGGCTGACCCACGGCGCCATGTCGGCAATCCACGCCCACGGCACCGAGGAGCAGAAAGCCACTTACCTGAACAAGCTCACCGCCGGCGAGTGGACCGGCACCATGTGCCTGACCGAGGCCCATTGCGGCACCGACCTGGGCCTGATCAAGACCCGTGCCGTGCCCCAGGCGGATGGCAGTTATGCGGTCACCGGCAGCAAGATCTTCATCTCGGCCGGCGAGCACGATATGAGCGCAAACATCATCCATTTGGTATTGGCCAAGCTGCCGGATGCGCCAGCAGGCACCAAAGGCATCTCGTTGTTTATCGTGCCCAAGTTTCATGCGGACTCGGGTGAGCGCAATGCCGTGCACTGTGGTTCCATCGAACACAAAATGGGCATCAAGGGCTCGGCCACCTGTGTGCTGAACTTCGATGGCGCCAAGGGCTTTTTGATTGGCGAGGCGAACAAAGGCCTCAACTGCATGTTCACCATGATGAACCACGCGCGCCTGGGCACGGGCATGCAGGGATTGTGTAATGGCGAAGCGAGTTTCCAGGGCGCGATCAAATACGCCAACGACCGTTTGCAAATGCGCTCGCTGACCGGTGCCAAGGCTCCGGACAACGTTGCCGACCCGATCATCGTACATCCCGACGTGCGGCGCATGCTGCTGACCATGAAGGCGTTCAACGAAGGCAATCGGGCACTGACCTATTTCACCGCACAATTGCTCGATACCGCGCACCTGGGCAGCGATGCCGCCCAGCGCCAGGACGCTGAAGACCTGCTGGCCTTTCTCACCCCGATCTGCAAGGCCTTCATGACCGAAACCGGTCTGGAAGTGACCAATCACGGTATGCAGGTGTTCGGCGGCCACGGCTACATTCGCGAATGGGGTATGGAGCAACTGGCGCGTGATGCGCGGATCGCGCCGATCTATGAAGGCACCAACGGCATCCAGGCCCTCGACTTGCTGGGTCGCAAGGTACTCGGCAGCCAAGGCAAGCTGTTGCGTGGGTTTACCAAGATCGTGCATAAGTTCTGCGCGGCGAATGCCGAGCATCCTCAGCTCAAGGCCCATGTGGAGCAGCTCAACCAACTGAACCAGCAATGGGGCGAGTTGACGATGAAGGTCGGCATGGCGGCGATGAAAAACCCCGACGAAGTGGGCGCGGCGGCCATGGATTACTTGATGTACAGCGGCTACATCATCCTGGCTTATCTGTGGCTGCGCATGGCGATCGCAGCGCAAGGGCAAGACGACGCCGAGTTCGGCAAGGCCAAACTGGCGACTTGCGAGTTCTATTTCAAGCGTTTGCTGCCGCGTACGGCCACTCATCACGCCGCTGTGGAAGCCGGCAGCGAGTGCCTGATGAGTCTGCCTGCGGAGGCATTTGCGCTGCGGTGACTTTAAAATACCAATCGGTCACAAGTGGACCCTATGTGTCTGAAAAGTTGTTCGGGTACACTCGGAGTCTGTAAATCCGATCCTATCGAATCACTTTTCACGTTCTCACGAGGTTTGCCATGGCTGATTACAAAGCGCCGCTGCGTGATATGCGCTTCGTCCTCAACGAAGTTTTTGAGGTCGCCAACACATGGGCCCAATTGCCGGCATTGGCGGACACCGTGGATGCCGAAACCGTTGAGGCTATTCTCGAAGAGGCCGGCAAGGTCACCGCCAAATCCGTCGCGCCGCTCAGCCGCAATGGCGATGAGCAAGGCTGCCGTTGGGTGGATACCGCAGTCAGCACGCCGGATGGCTTCCCCCAAGCCTACAAAACCTACGCCGAAGGCGGTTGGGTGGGCGTAGGTGGTGATCCGCTCTTCGGCGGCATGGGCATGCCCAAAGCCGTATCGGCGCAAGTCGAGGAAATGATCAACTCGTCGAGCCTGGCGTTTGGCCTTTACCCGATGTTGACCTCCGGCGCCTGCGTGTCGATCAATACCCACGCCAGCGAAGAGCTCAAAGCCACTTATCTGCCCAAGATGTACTCTGGTGAGTGGGCCGGTTCCATGTGCCTGACCGAAGCCCATGCGGGCACCGACCTGGGCATGATCCGCACCAAGGCCGAGCCTCAGGCGGACGGTTCCTACAAGGTCAGTGGCACCAAGATCTTTATCACTGGTGGTGAACACGACCTCACCGAAAACATCATCCACTTGGTGCTGGCCAAGCTGCCGGATGCGCCGGCAGGTCCGAAGGGCATTTCGTTGTTCCTGGTGCCGAAGTTCATGGTCAATGCCGACGGCAGCCTGGGCGCACGTAACCCGGTGAGCTGTGGTTCGATCGAACACAAGATGGGCATTCAGGCGTCCGCTACGTGCGTGATGAACTTCGACGAAGCCGTCGGCTTCCTGGTGGGCGAGCCTAACCGTGGTCTGGCGGCGATGTTCACCATGATGAACTACGAGCGCCTGGGGGTTGGCATCCAGGGCTTGGCGTCCGGCGAGCGCTCTTACCAGAACGCGATTGAATACGCGCGCGACCGCCTGCAAAGCCGCGCACCGACCGGTGCCCAAGCCAAGGACAAAGTGGCTGACCCGATCATCGTGCACCCGGACGTGCGCCGTATGCTGCTGACCATGAAGGCTGCAAACGAAGGCGGCCGTGCGTTCTCCACTTACGTGGCGACGCAATTGGATATCGCCAAGTTCAGCGAAGATGCCGCCACCCGCGAGCGCGCCGATAACCTGGTGGCGCTGTTGACCCCGGTGGCCAAGGCCTTCCTCACCGACCTGGGCCTGGAAACCACCGTACTTGGGCAACAAGTGTTCGGCGGCCATGGCTACATCCGTGAGTGGGGCCAGGAACAATTGGTGCGCGATGTGCGTATCACCCAGATCTACGAAGGTACCAACGGCATTCAGGCGCTGGACTTGATGGGGCGCAAGATCGTGGGCAGTGGTGGCAAGTACTACACCCTGTTCGCCGAAGAAATCCGCCAGTTCATCGCCACTGCAGATGCCGACCTGGCCGAGTTCACCCGCCCGCTCAGCGCAGCGGTGGATAACCTGGATGAATTGACCGCTTGGGTGCTGGACCGCGCCAAGACCAACCCGAATGAAATCGGTGCGGCCTCGGTGGAATACCTGCACGCCTTTGGCTACATGGCTTATGCCTATATGTGGGCGCGCATGGCCAAGGCCGCGTTGGGCAAGGAGGCTGACGAAGACTTCTACGCCAGCAAACTGGGCACCGCACGCTTCTACTTCGCGCGCTTGTTGCCACGCATCCACTCGCTGAGTGTGTCGGTTAAAGCCGGTAGCGAATCGCTGTTTTTGCTGGATGAGGCACTGTTCTAAGGGTTGGGAGGGCGTGTAAGCATTCTCTTACATGACGTGCTGCTATTCGTCCTCTATCGCCATATTGGATCCACGGATAATCTACTTCACATGGACGTCGCGCAGGAAGCGCAAAGCAACAACACGGACACGTAGGATTCTGCCAGGACGGCGGAGTGAAATGGATGTCAGGGAAACAGTCTGCAAAGCCCCGCTTCGGCGGGGTTTTCTTTTGCCCGCGAAAAAGTCAGGCGCTGGCCTGCGGGGCATTCATCACGTCTTCCAGTAACGTGCGCAACAAGGCCACGGTCGCCTGCTGGCGCTGTAGATCACGGCACACCAACCCCACTTTCAACGGCACTCTGGGCTCACTCAAGGGTTTCCACAGCAACGCCTTGCTGTTGTGTTCGTCCTGTGAGCGCCCCGGCAGCACCGTGGCCAGTTTGGTGTGGGGCAAGCTGTCGAGAATGCCCACCATGGTGTTGAGCTCTGCCTGTACTTGCGGACGTCGTCCGAGGTTGGACAGTTGGCCCTGCCAGATCTGCCGCACCTGGAACTCTTCGCCCAACAGCAACATCGGCAACTCCGCGGCCTGCTTCAACGAGACTTTCTTGAATTCACGCAGGGGATGATCGTCGGGGATGACCACCTTCAATTCATCTTCATACAACAGTGCGCCATGTAGCCCCGGCTGGCGTGGCGGCAGGTAGCTGATGCCAATGTCCAGCGACCCGTTGAGCAGGCGACGTTCAATCTCAAGCCCGGTCAATTCGTAGATTTGCACCACCAGATGGGGTTGCGCCTTACGCACACGTTCCAGCATTTGCGGCACCAGGCTGGTGTGCACTGTCTGCAGCACGCCAATGGCCAAGGTACGCATCGCCTGGCCCTTGAAGTTGCCCAGGGCTTCGACGGCTTGTTGCATGCCATCGATCAGCGGCAAGGCATGGTTGTACAACGTATGAGCGGCAAGGGTGGGTAACAGGCGCTTGCTGCTGCGTTCGAACAGGCTCACATCCAGGTTCTGTTCCAACTGGCGAATCTGTTGCGACAACGCCGGTTGAGAGATCGATAGACGCTCTGCGGCACGACCTACATGGCCTTCCTCATACACCGCGACGAAATAACGCAGTTGCTTGAAATCCATAAGACTTACTTATCGAAAAAGCTGGAAAATCGAAATGGCCGTTGGGCCCCGAGACGCCTAGTCTAGCGCCTATTCGCAGGGCTTACAGGGCCGGATCGGGCAATGAACAGTGTTTATGTTGATAGCGTTTGCATAGGCAAGACAAAAAACCTTCATGCAGTGTTGGTGCGCTGCACCGACCAAGGTCCGGTTGCTATTGGAGGTGAGCTGTGAACCTGTTCCGTCGCCCCGCGCCGAGCCTGGACGATCTGATTCTGGACGCGGCTGGCAATAATCCTTCCAGCGAATGCCTGATGCCCACCGTTGCGCGCCCGCCGCAGGTATTCGTACGCGGCCAGGGTTCCTGGCTGTGGGACAGCGATGACCGGGCCTATCTGGATTTCAGTCAAGGCAACGGGGCCAACAGCCTCGGCCACAGCCCGCAGGTACTGATCCAGGCACTGGCCGATCAGACTCAAGCGCTGATCAATCCGGGTATTGGTCTGCACAACCGCACCCTGCTCAACCTCGTCGATCGCCTGTGCCAGCGTACTGGCAGTGACCAGGGTTATCTGCTCAACAGCGGTTCGGAGGCCTGCGAAGCTGCAATCAAGTTGGCGCGCAAATGGGGCCAGCTGCATCGTGGTGGCGCCTATCACATCATTACCGCCAGCAGTGGTAGCCATGGTCGCAGTTTCGCGGCCATGGCGGCCTCGACGGGAACTAGCGGCAACCGCTTTGAGCCGTCATTGCCGGGCTTCAGCCATGTCCCCTTCAACGACCTGCCGGCCCTGCATGCAGCAGTGGATGCTCAGACTGTCGCCATCATGCTCGAACCGATTCAGGCCCAAGCCGGTGTGATCGCGGCCACCGAGCATTACCTCAAAGGCGTGGAGCGCCTGTGCCGTGAGCTGGGCATTCTGTTGATTCTCGATGAAGTGCAAACCGGTATCGGCCGTTGCGGCACTCTGCTCGCCGAACAGCAATACGGCGTGCGTGCCGACATCATCACCCTCGGCAAAGGCCTGGGCGGCGGTGTGCCATTGGCGGTGTTGCTGGCGCGTGGCAAAGCCTGCTGCTTCGACGTCGGCGAGTTGGAGGGCACCCATCATGGCAACGCGCTGATGGCATCCGCCGGACTGGCGGTGCTCGATACCGTGCTGGAGCACGGTTTCCTGGCGCATGTGCATGAGTCCGGTCTTTATCTCGGCGAAGGGCTCGCTCGCCTGGCCTACCGCTATGACCACGGTCAATTACGCGGTCAGGGACTGATGTGGGGACTGACATTGTCGGATGATTCGGCGGATGCCGTGGTAAAGGCAGCCCTGCACGAAGGCTTGATCCTTACAGCCCCGCAGCCCGATTGCCTGCGTTTCACTCCGGCCCTGACCATGAGCAAAAGCAATATCGACGAAATGCTCCTGCGCCTGGCCCGTGCCTTCTCCCGCGTGCGCACCGCACAGCTGCAATGCCGCAAGGGCATCGCCGTTTAAACCCTCATTCCTGAACCGTCTCGCGGCATACGCGGCGCCTCCAGCCTGATTCTTTTGGCTGGGGGCGTTTTTTTGTCTGCGAAATTTTTGGACTGACATTGTTGATTGAGCATCAGTGAAAACAATGGCTTTTTAGCGGGCGCCGGCAAGGACTGCCGACGGGACGCGGAGCGTTTTAGCGTGCTTCATTTCTAATCTGTACCACTGGGTGGTATGTTTGTGGGAAGGGATATCCATGAGGCTTAGGTTGTTCAAAACCCGTAATTTTGCTGATGCGGCGAGCAGAGCCTGGATCTGTGATTCTGAGTTAAGGGAAGCGTTTGGCGAATTGCTCAAGGGCCAAGCGGATAATCTGGGAGGTGGGGTTTGGAAGAAGCGCCTGAAGGAGAACCGGCATCGCTCCATTGTGTTGGCAAAGGGCCGACATTACTGGGTATATCAATCTCTTTTTGATAAGCAGAGGCAGAGCAATATCAGTCCTAAGGAATTGGATAGGCTTCGAGCGTTGGCTAAGGCCTATGAGAACTTAAGTGAAGCACAGCTCCGATGCCTTCTGGAAACCAAGGATTTTGTGGAGATACATCATGACCAAAAAATATGAAAGCGAAGTACTTGAGTCTGTTCACCAGTCAGCCCTGGCACTGTACGCAATTGGCGCCATCAACAAAACCACCCTTCGTGAATATGACGAGGCGTGCTTGTCTGCGGTCCCTGAGCAAATCCCGGCCGAACAAATCAAGCAGCTTCGTGAAAGCAGCCATGTGAGCCAACCTGTGTTCGCCCGCTACCTGAACACCAGCGCGTCCACAGTGAAAAAATGGGAATCTGGCGAGAAACAACCCAGCGGCATGGCGCTCAAGTTGCTGAGTATCGTGAAGAAGCACGGCTTGGAGATTCTCGCCTGACAGTGGCCCAACGCCAGATCCCACTGAACCCTCACGAACCCCCAAGGTCGATTAGCTATACGGCTCACACGAGCCGACTTTCTGGAGCTGACCCCATGGATTTCATTCGTATCATCATCGCCATTCTGTTGCCGCCACTGGGTGTGTTCCTGCAAGTGGGATTCGCCGGCGCGTTCTGGCTGAACATCCTGCTGACCTTGTGTGGTTACTTCCCGGGCATCATCCACGCGGTGTACATCATCGCCAAGCGCTGAGTCCGTCAGCCTTTTGCGATGAGCCGGGAGTTGCGCTCATTGCGAAAGGCCAGTTGCTCGATGGTCTGGGTCGCGTGTTCGGCTTCTTCCCGGGCTTGAAGGATAATGCCGTGCTGCTCGGACTTGCTGCACACCGGGTCGGCGTTGCTGGCATCCCCTGTGAGCATGAACGCCTGGCAGCGACAGCCGCCGAAGTCCTTTTCCTTTTCATCGCATGAGCGGCACGGTTCGGGCATCCAGTCGTAGCCACGAAAACGGTTGAAGCCAAATGAGTCGTACCAGATGTGCTGCATGCTGTGGTCGCGCACATTGGGAAATTGCACCGGCATCTGTCGGGCGCCGTGGCAGGGCAGGGCAGTGCCGTCTGGTGTCACTGTCAGAAAGATGCTGCCCCAGCCGTTCATGCACGCCTTTGGGCGCTCTTCGTAGTAATCCGGCGTGACGAAGATCAGCTTGCACGGGTGGCCTTCGGCTTCCAGTTTGGCGCGGTATTCGTTGGTGATGCGCTCGGCGTGCACCAACTGTTCCCGGGTCGGCAACAGCCCCACACGATTGAGTTGCGCCCAGCCGTAGAACTGGCAGGTGGCGAGCTCCACGAAGTCGGCTTCCAGCGCGATGCACAGCTCGATGATGCGGTCGATCTTGTCGATATTGTGCCGATGGGTGACAAAGTTCAGCACCATCGGGTAGCCGTGGGCTTTCACTGCACGGGCCATTTCCAATTTTTGCGCGAAGGCTTTTTTCGAGCCGGCCAGCAGGTTGTTCACCTGTTCGTCGCTGGCTTGGAAGCTGATCTGGATATGGTCCAGGCCGGCCTTCTTGAAGTCGCTGATCTTCTGTTCGGTGAGACCGATGCCGGAGGTGATCAGGTTGGTGTAGAACCCAAGCTTGCGAGCCTCGGCGATCAGCTCTGCCAAGTCCTGGCGCACCAGCGGTTCACCGCCGGAAAACCCCAGTTGTGCGGCGCCCATTTCCCGCGCTTCGCGAAACACCTTGATCCACTGCTCGGTGCTCAGTTCCTTGCCTTGCTCGGCGAAATCCAGCGGGTTGGAGCAATACGGGCACTGCAACGGGCAACGGTAAGTCAGTTCGGCGAGCAGCCACAGTGGCAGGCCGACCGCGGGTTTTTCAGGCAAGGGTGATCCAGTGCTCAGCACGGGCGACCTCCATGAATTGCTCGATGTCTTCACCGAGCTCAGGCACGCCGGGGAATTGTTTATCCAGCTCGGCAATGATCGCGGCTACATCACGCTCGCCGTCGATCAAGCCACCGATCAAGGCGGCGCTATCGTTGAGCTTGATCATGCCTTCGGGATAGAGCAACACATGGCCCTTTTGTGCGGGCTCGTACTGGTAGCGATAGCCCTGGCGCCAGGCGGGTTTCTTGCTGCGATCAAAGCTCATAGGGTGATCCCTTTATGCCACACCCGTTGCTCGGTCACGCTGTGATAGGGCGGGCGGTTGAGTTCATAGGCCATGCTCATGGCGTCCAGCATGCTCCACAAAATATCCAGTTTGAACTGGAGAATTTCCAGCATGCGCTCCTGGCCCTCGCGGGTGGTGTAGTGCTGCAGAGTGATCGCCAAACCGTGTTCCACGTCGCGACGGGCCTGGCCCAGGCGTGTGCGGAAATACTCGTAGCCAGCCGGGTCGATCCACGGGTAATGCTGTGGCCAGCTGTCGAGGCGCGACTGGTGGATCTGCGGCGCGAACAGCTCGGTCAGCGAACTGCTGGCCGCTTCCTGCCAACTGGCACGACGGGCGAAGTTGACGTAGGCATCCACCGCAAAGCGCACGCCGGGCAACACCAGTTCCTGGGAACGTAGTTGGTCTGGGTCCAGGCCGACGGCTTGGCCCAGGCGCAGCCAGGCTTCGATGCCGCCATCTTCACCCGGAGCACCGTCGTGGTCGAGCAGACGCTGGATCCACTCGCGGCGGATTTCGCGGTCCGGGCAGTTGGCCAGGATCGCGGCGTCTTTCAGGGGGATGTTCACCTGATAGTAGAAACGGTTGGCGACCCAGCCCTGGATCTGCTCACGGGTGGCGCGGCCTTCGTACATCGCTACGTGATACGGGTGATGGATATGGTAGAAGGCACCCTTGGCCCGCAGGGCGGCTTCGAATTCAGCGGTGGTCAACGGCGTGTCAGTCATTTCGATCACTCCTACAATTCGATGCTCATGCCGTCGTAAGCCACTTCGACATTGCGTCGCACCAACTCGGCCCGCTCGGGGGAGTCTTCATCAAGGATCGGGTTGGTGTTGTTGATGTGGATAAGTACCTTGCGCTGCTTGGGCAACTGTTCCAGTACTTCAAGCATGCCGCCTGGGCCGTTCTGCGCCAGGTGACCCATCTCGCGACCCGTGCGCGTGCCGACGCCACGGCGCTGCATTTCATCGTCATCCCACATCGTGCCGTCCACCAGCAGGCAGTCGCTGCCGGCCATGATCTCCAGCAGCGGTGCGTCGACCTTGCCCAGGCCTGGGGCGTAGAACAGTTTTCCGCCGGTGCGCAGGTCTTCGACGATCAGGCCGATGTTGTCACCTGGGTGCGGGTCGAAGCGATGCGGCGAGTAAGGCGGCGCCGCGCTGCGCAGTGGCAGTGGCGTGAAACGCAGGTTGGGGCAGGCGGGTATGGTGAAACTAGTGTCCAACTCGATGCGATTCCAGGCCAGGCCGCCGTTCCAGTGGGTGAGCATGGTGAACAGCGGGAAGCCGGTGCTGAGGTCTTCATGGACCATGTCGGTGCACCACACCTGGTGCGGGCAGCCTTCGCGCAGGCTCAGCAGGCCAGTGGTGTGGTCGATCTGGCTGTCCATCAGGATGATTGCGCTGATGCCCGTATCACGCAGGGCGCGGCCAGGCTGCATTGGCGCGAAGCCTTGCAGTTGCGCGCGGATATCCGGCGAGGCATTGCACAGCACCCAATTCACGCCATCGTCGGAGATCGCGATGGACGACTGGGTGCGTGCCTGGGCATTTAGGCTGCCGTCACGAAAGCCCGCGCAGTTCACGCAGTTGCAGTTCCACTGCGGGAAGCCACCGCCGGCGGCGGAACCTAGAATCTGGACAAACATGGTCGCTCCATCAAGCAAAGCTCAAAACAAAAACGCCCCGGGCGAACCGAGGCGTTGTATTACCCAGCGGATTAACGGCTGGCGAAGTACATGGTGACTTCGAAACCGATGCGCAGATCAGTGTAAGCAGGTTTGGACCAGGTCATATTCATACTCCTACCAAGGGATGGGCGTTCACTACCAAGTAATACATATAGTCCACCTCCTATCGGAGATGTTCAGGTACTGCGTATGAATATTACGCAATTCTTTTCAAGTTAGCGCTGTCTCGAAGGAAAAAGCCTGTTGCAGGGTTGGCAATGATCAGTCCGCTGTTTGCCAGGAGTCGTTGATGCGTGGGCCGTTGGCTACACAGCGCCAGCCGCCTGTGGCGCTGTTGAGTTGCTCGGCGGCGTGCAGTAAGTCCTTGCGCGTGCAGGTTTGGATCAGTATTTGAAGCTGTTCCAGATAATCCGATGGATGGCCGGCCAACTGGGCATGCCAGAGCAGGTCGGCGACCTGTGTGACAGGTAATGCCGTGAACTGCTGAGCCAGCTTCTGGCCGCCCAGGTCGGCGCTATGCTCGATCAACGACGGTAGCTGCTTCAGGAAGGCTTGCAGGTGATCGACGATTCCAGCGAGGGAAACACTGGGGGACTGCACCCCAAACAGCAGCCCGGTTTGCCCGTTGATCTGTCGGATGCCACTGAATACGGCGTAGCCGATTTGTTGTTCGACGCGCAGGTGTTGGTAGAACGGCCCCTGGAGCAGGTGCCCGAGCAGGCGCCATGCCGCATCATCCGCTAGTGATTGCGTTGGCGTTGGGCAAAGCAATAGCAAGGCGGCTTCGCTGGAGTCGATTTTCACCTCATGCCAGAGGTGTTGGCCGCCGATGGTCTGGGGTTGGTGCTCGATGTTTGCCGATTGCCCGGGCAAGCGTGCGGCGGCGGTTTTGATGGCGGCTTCGCACACAGCAGGCAAACCCAGACCCAGCCCTTGCCAGCGCGCGGTGGCCCACGACACTGGCGTCTCGCGGGTCTCGGAGCAAGTACCCGCACAGCAGGCCGGCAGCGCCTTGAGCAGTTCTCGGATGGCGATCATCGGCGCTGCGTTGATGGGGGCCAAGGGTTCTACGGGCAGGTTCAGGTCGCGTGCCAAGGCTTCGAGCACGGCCGGCATCGGCTCGTGAAGGCCGACCATCTTCACCCGCCAATCATTGGCGAAGGTTTCGAACGATAACTCGACACCCGCCTGATGGGCGTTCTCCCGCAACGACTGCAACGCGTTTTCCAGACCGGCAGGTACGCTTGAATCAAATCGCCAATGCAAATACAGCGCGCCTTCATCAGTGTCATCCGCCAAGGCTTTGCTGAAGGTCAGCGCCGAGACCTCGCGTCGTCCTCGCGAGCGGTCCTGGGCAAAGGTGCGCAAGCCTCGGTGGGCGCTGGTCTGGCCGCGAATCAGGCCGGCGCGTTCTTCTTTGACGGGCGGACGCAGGAAGGGGTTGTTGGGGGGCAGTCGCCAAGTGTGTTGAGCGGGTTTCAGGTGCAGTGAGTCAAGCAATGCCTTCAAGCTTGCGACGCTCTGTTCCGTGAGTTCCTCGCTTTCATGTCGCGCCAAGGCGAGAGCACCTTGGACCTGGAGCTGGCGTTCCGTCAGCAGGGCGAACTCTTCGCGCAACGAAGTCCAGTCACTGTGCGCGAAAAAGCTCAGCCAGTCGTGCAGCAACGCCTCGATCTGGGCTGCCGAATCGCCCTCGGCGTCGAGGGTCAAGTCGATATCCAGCAGTGCCTGCCCCGCGAACTGATAAAGCACGGAGGCATGCAGTGCGTTGGCCAGCTTTCGTGTTTTCAGCTCAGCCAGCAATCCGCCCGGTGCCGAGCTGTTGAGCCAGGTACAGAGAAAATCCAGGGATTCGCGTGGCGCATCGCAAGCAATGATGTGGTGCAGGTGGCCATTGGCAATCTGTTGATGGCGCCTTGTCTGGCCAGGCATCAGCGCAGGCGGAGCGGCTTGGGGATGCCAAGCCCCCGAGATCAGTTGATCGCTGAAGCGCCGCGCCAGGATTTCGAGTTCTGCCAACGGCTGCGGGCCGGCAATGCTCAATGTCATCTGCCCGCTCTGATAGAACCCGGTATGGAACTCCCGCAATGCCTGCTGAAAGGCCTCACGCTCCACCGGCAGGCTGTCGCGATTGCCTGCATGAAAGCCTCGTAGCGGATGATCAGGCGCCAAGCCTTGCATCAGCGCGACCTGCTGTTGTGCCTTGGCATCCTGGGACCAGGCAACAAACTCCGCGTGCAGCACTTCGCGTTCGCGCAGTTGATCTTCAATTGCCAGGCGCGGATGAGCCAACATATCGGCCAGTCGCTCAAGCCCGTCGGCGAAGGTCGAAACAGGCAGTTCAAAAAAGAAGTCCGTGGTGCGCTCGCGAGTGCTGGCGTTGACCAGCCCGCCATGACGCTGCACATAGGCCATCAAGCCTTCGCTGACAGGAAAGCGTGTGGTGCCCAGAAACAACAAATGCTCAAGAAAATGTGCCAGCCCCGGCCACGCCAATGGCACGTCATGACTACCGGCAGCCACCCGCAAGGCAGCAGCACAACGCTTCAAGCGTGGCGCGTGGCGTAGGGAAACGCGCAGGCCGTTGGCCAGGGTCAGTTGAAGGTGATGAGGGTGAGCCGGCGCAGGCATGGGCACTTCCGAAACGTAGGATGTGCCCATGTTAACAAACCGGTCGGATCAGGGCTTATTCAGCGTGTTGTACAGTTCGGGGCGACGGTCTTGAAGATAGTGGTTGGCGGCACGGGCATCGAAGATCGCCTGCCGATCCAGCGTGCCGACAATCAACGCCTCATCCAGGCCCGCCTGGGCGATCCGCTGACCATTCGGTGCGGCAATGCTGCTTTGCCCGCAGTAGTGAATCTCGTCTTCATGTCCGCAATAGTTGGCATAGGCCACATAGCACTGGTTTTCGAAGGCCCGCGCCCGCACGGTGACGTCGGCGACAAAATCGAACGGCGCCATATTGGCGGTGGGCACCAGGATCAGCTCGGCACCGGCGAGGGCCAGGCGCCGGGTATTTTCCGGAAACTCCAAGTCGTAGCAGATCAGGAACCCCAGCTTCCAGCCATTCAACTCCACCAGTGGGAAATCATCTTCCCCGGCGCTGAACATCGAGTGGTCCAGATCACCGAACAGATGAGTCTTGCGGTAGTTGCACAAGCGTTGGCCGTTGGCGTCGATCAATTGCACGGCGTTGTAGATCTGCCCGTCCTTGGCGCGCTCGGGATAGCCGTACAGAATCGCCAGTCCGGCGCTTTTCGCCAGCGCCGCAATGACTTGTGCCGACGGCCCGTCCTGAGCTTCGGCCAGCGCACCGACGGCTTCGACGCCGATGTTGTAGCCGCTGAGGAACATCTCTGGCAGCACCAGCACATCGGCACCCGTCGCCTCATGTGCCAAGTGGTGCAGGCGCTTGAGATTACCGGCCACATCCAGTGGCAGTGGTGGGCATTGGTACAAGGCAACGCGCATGCTCAACTCCTCAATCTGCCAGGGCAATCGGCCCGATTTCGTCAAACACATCGCCCGGGCCTGGGTTTTCCGGATGAGTGCTGCCGCCGAAGTGGGTCATGATGCCCCACACTGCGTTCAGCGAGGTCTGTACCGCACCTTCTACCCAGGCCGGGGTCCAGGACACGTCGTCGCCGGCGATAAAAATCCCACGTTGTTCGGCGGGCATATCCTTCTGCATGAAGTGCGCATACATC
>NZ_JBOICG010000140.1:0-1847 GCF_050739995.1 Pseudomonas sp.
CAACACATGTATCAACTGACCCACCGCCATCGGGAGCAAGCCCCCTCCCACATTTTGATCTGCTGTAGGCTCACCGATCGGCGGAAAAGTTAATGACTTGGTGCTAATCGACTAGTCTCTGATGCGCAACGCGCGTCATGCGCGTATGATTCGCGACCCTTTGCCGATCTGTTCGGCCAAAGCCCCGCTTTCAATACTCTTCAGGCCATGCCTGAATCGACCCACCGGGAGGTGCTTAAGATGAATGACAAAGACCAGAACGACAGCCAGGAAATCGGCCCAGCAGGCGAAAAGCTGCAAAAGGTGCTGGCGCGTATCGGCGTGGGCTCGCGCCGCGACGTCGAAGCCTGGATCACCCAGAAGCGCATCAAGGTCAACGGCGTCGAGGCCACCCTCGGCCAGCGCGTCGACCTGCACGATGCAATCACCATTGATGGCAAGGTCATCAAGCGTGAAGAGGCCGCTGAATCGGTGCGCCGCGTGATCATGTACAACAAACCTGATGGCGAGATCTGCACCCGTGACGACCCGGAAGGCCGTCCAACCGTGTTCGACAAGATGCCAAAGCCGAAAGAAGGTCGTTGGATCAACATCGGCCGTCTCGACATCAACACCACCGGCTTGCTGATGTTCACCACTGACGGTGAGCTGGCCAACCGCCTGATGCACCCGTCCTACGAGATGGACCGTGAATACGCCGTGCGTGTACGCGGTGAAGTCGATGACGAGATGATCGAACGCCTCAAGGCGGGCGTGGTGCTGGAAGACGGCCCGGCCAAGTTCACTGACATCAAGCAGGCACCGGGTGGCGAAGGTTTCAACCACTGGTATCACTGCGTGGTGATGGAAGGTCGTAACCGTGAAGTACGTCGCCTGTGGGAATCCCAGGGCCTGGTGGTCAGCCGCTTGAAGCGCGTGCGTTTCGGCCCGGTGTTCTTGAACTCCGACCTGCCGATGGGCCGCTGGCGCGAAATGAGCCAGTACGAAGTCGACATCCTCAGCGCCGAAGTGGGCCTGACGCCGGTCGCGATGCCGCAGATGAACGCCAAGAGCAAAGACAAGCTCGAGCGTATGCAGCGTAAATCGTCGCGCCCTGTGGCCCGTACCGAACGCGTTGCCCGCACTCTGCGCCCGGCACTGAATGCCCCGGCGACTGGCGGTCGTATTTCCCGCGAGCCGAACATCGAAGGCGAGCGCCGCCCAACCGCGCCATCGCGTCAGGAAGGCGAGCGTGCTCCACGTGCGCCACGTCCTGCCCCGTCAGGTGGTCGCAGCAACCGTGGTGAAGCGGATCGCCCAGCCGACAACGCCAGCACCAAGCGTCCAGCCAAGCCGGCGGCGAACAAGCGCCCAGGCCCGAAACTGGTCGCGGACGAACCGTCGGGCAAGCGCCGTGGCGCTCCGGCCGGTTCCGGTCAGCGTCCTGGTTTTGGTCGCAAGAAGCCGCAGTGATTTAATCGCCGCATAAAAAACGCCAACCCTCGGGTTGGCGTTTTTTATGCCTTGGAATGCGGTCAAAAATGTGGGAGCGGGCTTGCTCGCGAAGGCTGCGTGTTAGTTGATGCATGTGTTGCCTGATACTCCGCCTTCGCGAGCAAGCCCGCTCCCACATTTGGATCGCCGCAAGTCCTGCAGTTTTTATAGGGCCTGAATAATGTTGAAAAAACGCCTGCAAGTGTTCACCCTGGCCATCGCGACGCTGCTCGCAGCCTGCTCCCCGATCAAAGTGCTCAACGCACTCACCCCCACCAGCACCTTCACCAAAACCTCCTCCCTCGCCTACGGCGATGACCCCCGCCAGAAACTCGATATCTACCGCCCCGTTACCGCCTTGCCCGACGCACCCG
>NZ_JBOICG010000141.1:0-2236 GCF_050739995.1 Pseudomonas sp.
CGGTGTGCAGGTCGTAGTGCAAACGGCTACGCCCCGGCACGCTGAAGAAAGTGCGGGCCAACTGCTCAAGCTCGGCGGCGCGCATCGCTTCGGGGCCGATGTTTTGTTCATGACGGCCATTGAACAGCCGGTTGACGTCCAGTTCGAGGTAACGCTCGCCGCGGCGCATGGCCTCGGGGTTGCCGAACAGGAACAGAATACGGGTGCGGGGTTTGATTTCCCCACGGGCAATGCCATGCAACAGGCGGTCGAGCAGCTCGATCGGCGCGGTTTCGTTGCCATGGATGCCAGACGACAGCAGCAGGTCGCTGCCGTTGTCCTTCGCCTCAGGCGGACGCACTTCGAGTGCACCCTCGCTGAGCCAGCGCATCTGCACGCCGTCGACAGTCAGTTGAATTTTTTGCGCCGGTTCGCGACCGGCGAGGGTCAGTTCAAGCAGTTTGCCGAGGGCGAGCATACGCAGCTTCCTTAGTGGTTGCAGCCTGGGCCGTGGACGTGATCGTCGTCGCCTTCAACGTCGGCCGGTTCCATTTCCAGTTGCAGGCTCATCAGGTTGGTGGCCAGTGGGCGCATCAACAGGTTGGCGTACTCAGCGTCGCCTTCTTCCACATCCACACCAATCAGCAGTTGGCCACGGCCATCGTGCTGGATCCAGATCTCCTTGCCCTGCCAGACCACGGCGACGCGGGTGCAGGAAGTTTCCAGCTGGGTGCCGTCGGTGTCTTCAAGGATCAGTTTCAGGGTGTCGGTGGTCATAAATAATTCTCTGCCGTGCGGCGTTAATTGATCTGGAAAGGATAAACCGAGCCCAGTTTAAGGATTTGCGTCAGTTCATCCAGTGCCGTCCGGCACTCAAGCAACAATTGCGGGTCAGCCAGGTCGCTTTCACGCAGGCTGTCGCGGTAGTGCTTGTCAACCCACTGGGTCAGCGTGTCGTACAACGGCGCGGTCATGATAACGCCTGGATTCACCGCCGCCAGTTCCGTTTCATTCAAAGCCACACGCAAACGCAGGCACGCCGGGCCACCGCCGTTCTGCATGCTTTGCTTGAGGTCGAACACCTTCACTTCACGGATCAGGCCACCGGACGCAGTCAAGCCTTGTAGGTACTGCCAGACGCGCTCGTTGGCGCGGCATTCTTCCGGCACGATCAGCAGCATCGAACCGTCGGCGCGGGTCAGCAATTGGCTGTTGAACAAGTAGGACCGTACCGCGTCCTCGACACTGACCAAAGCACGGGGCACGCACACAGACTGGAAGTTACCGCCCAGCTTGCCCAACTTGCCGTGTAATTCGGCCAGCATCTGTTCGGTGTTGAGGAAGGCGTCCTCGTGATAGAACAGCACTTCGCCGTTGCCCACCGCGATCACGTCGTTATGGAACACACCGGCATCGATTACCGCTGGGTTCTGCTGGGCGTAGACGACCCCCTCATCCTTCAAGCCATGCAGGCGCGCGACGGCCTGGGACGCTTCCAGGGTCTGGCGTGCCGGGTACTTCTGCGGTGCCGGGTAGCGGGTGTCGAACGCGCTGCGGCCAAACACGAAAAACTCCACACCCGCCTCGCCGTATTCGCGGCAAAAACGTGTGTGGTTGGCCGCACCTTCATCACCAAACTGCGCCACCGCCGGCAATGCGGCGTGATGGGCAAAATGCTTCTGGTCAGCAAACATCGCCCCCAGCACGCGGCTGGTGGTCGGGTGTTCGATGCTGCGGTGGTATTTGCAGTTGAGGTTGGCAGCGGTGAAATGCACCCGGCCGTCAACGGTATCGGCGCTTGGGCTGACAGTGGCGGCGTTAGCCACCCACATGCTCGACGCAGAGCAACTGGCAACCAGCAGCGGCATGGCCTGCTTGGCCGCTTGCTGGATGACTTGAGCATCGGTGCCGCTGAAACCCAGGTTGCGCAAGGCAGCCACGTCAGGTCGTTCCTGTGGCGCCAACACCCCTTGCACGAAGCCCATGTCCATCAGGGCTTTCATTTTCTGCAGGCCCTGCAACGCCGCTTCCTTCGGGTTCGAAGACTGCTGGCTGTTGCTCTGAGACGCGACGTTGCCGTAGGACAAACCGCCGTAGTTGTGGGTTGGCCCCACTAGACCGTCAAAATTGACTTCATAGGATTTCATCGGCGAGGCTCCACGAACATCTGTATTTTTATAGGCATCTAGTGCAGATCTATAGCTGTAAACCCGATCAACTGTGGGAGCTGGCTTGCCTGCGATGGCATCACCTCGGT
>NZ_JBOICG010000142.1:0-3390 GCF_050739995.1 Pseudomonas sp.
AGCTGGCTCGACTATAGGTGCAGGTCTCGGTGGCGCTGCAGGTGGCGCGCTAGGAAACAATCTAGCGGATGATGAGAGCAATCATCGATCGGATGGTAAGAAGCACAAAGGCAACAACAAGCATAAACACAAGAACAAGCATCGTTAGTTTCTGACGCTGTTACATCGAAGCCCGGCCCAGCGCCGGGCTTTCTGCATCTGGCTCAAGGCTTTTCGGCATTGCCCTCCTCAAGCACCCTGCAACGTCTTCGAGTCATATCAGGTCCGACTCCACATCCACTCACCTTCGATCAGCGCCAGCCCATGCCCAGTCGATTTTGCGCGCAAAAATCACTTCATATTTTCCATGCAGGTTCTAAGCTGGTTGGAACGGTAGGGCATCGAGAGGCGCAAGCGCTTGTTGTCGTCACCGCTCAGTGCTTGTCATGGGAGCCGCATTGATGAAAACAGGTCTGGTCTGGGTATTCGCGTCGCTGCTGGTGGGGTGCAATGGGGTTCCTCGTCCACTTGCCAGTGACGAGGGCTTGCATGGTCATTTCACGGTCAACTCGGGCTTTCCATTGCCCTATTTCTTTCAGGGTAGCGCCGTACAGTGGAACCAGGATTATGCGGTGACCGTACGGCATATCCCGTTGATCCCGAATGTGGTTTACCAGTGCAGCTCCGGTTGCGACATGGTGTTCATCCGGCATCCGGCCGAGGGGCCGATCCCGCTCTGGCGTGATCCCGTTCGCGGGGAACCGGTCACGGCAGTAGGGTTCAGCCCGATGTTGATGGACCTCAAGGGCGAGGGCAGTGCCAAGGGCATGCGGGTCAGGCTGAGCAACAGCTCCGATCCGACAGCCTACGCGGTACACGACGGGCCAATAGTGCACGGGATGTCAGGCGGACCGGTGTACGGTCGTGATGGTGCGGTACTTGGCATTACCGTGGGCATGCTGTTCGGCGCCACTCCTGCGTTTGGTGATCTTAAGTCCAGCGAGCGGCTCAGCCTGTACCTGCCCTATGACGTGATCAACAAGGAGTGGGAAGCTTATAACCGCAGCTTGAAGGCCAAGCTAGTGGCGGCCCGTCCCTGAGTTCGTCGAGGCGTGACCCGCTCAGGCCGGGAAATAACTTAACATCGTGTTCGGGATGAGTCGCCCACTACCGATCCAGACCCGCCAGGAATAAGAATATCGACAGCTAAGAATATGCCCGCTGGCTGTTACTTGCGCCCACCCATGGGGCATTTTCTGGGCCATTTGGTAGCAAATTCCTACGTCTGCACTCCGGTCGACTGGCCGTGTTCCGCAGCTATTTCATCTGAATCAATCACTTGGTTCACCACCCATGTAATTGGCACGCATCCTGCTTTTTTGCATCTATGGATAATTGGATACAAAAATTCAAAAGGTGCTGCCGATGCAATTTGCCTCTGCTTACGTTGACCGTCAGCCCCTCACTGCCGAGGAGGAGGCCTACAGCTTTCTGCTCGATGCCATTTGTGGTGGCCGCTACCGAAAGGGCGACCGCTTGATTGCCGAGGACATCGCCAGCGAGATCGGCATGAGCCGCATGCCGGTGCGCGAAGCCTTCCGGCGCCTGGATGCTCAAGGCCTGGTGACCTTGCGGCCCAACCGGGGTGCCGTCGTCAGTGGCTTGGATATCGATGAGTTGCATGAGGTATTCGAGATGCGCAGCGCCCTCGAAGGCCTGGCGGTGCGCGTGGCGGTTGGCCGTATCGGCGAACGCCAGTTGGCCGCACTGGAACGCATGCTCGACGAAATGGACGACTACCGCGACGAAAGCACCGCCTGGGTCAGCCGTCACCGCGCCTTTCACGAATACCTGTGCAGCCTCAGCGGCCGTCCGCGCTTGATGAAGCAGATCTCGGCACTGTACTCGTTGGTGGAAGCGCCCATGCGCTTGTGGCTCCAGCATGGCGACAAACCTTTCAGCGCCCGCGAAGAACACGCGGTGATCCTGGATGCGATTCGCTCCGGTGACGCCGCTCGCGCCGAAGCCGTGGTGCGCGAGCACATCGAAGGCACCGTGCCAGCGCTGATTCAATTCCTGCAATCGGAACAATAACAAGAGGCGGGCCCAAGCCCGCCCGTGTTTTGACTTTGAGTCCTGCCCCGTTACCCAACGAACTGGAGTGTCTGGTCATGCATAAACGCCGCGCCTTGCTGGTGGCTGTCTCCCTCGGCCTCTGTACCCAATGGGCCATTGCTGCACCGCAGGTGCCGGAGCGCCTGAAGAACGTCGACAAACTCACCTACTGCTCGGGGATGGACTCCCCGCCCCTGGTGTCCTTCGATGAAGCCCAGAAACCGCGCGGTCTTACCGTCGACCTGGGCCTGGAAATCGCCAAGCGCCTGGGGGACAAAAAGGTGCAGTGGCGGGTGATTCCGTTCTCCGGCCTGGTGCCCGCATTGCTCGCCCAGCAGTGCGACATGATCGTCGATCAACTGTTCGACAAACCCGAACGGCGTCAGGTGATCGACATCGTCAACTACATGTATTCCAGCCAGTCGGTGGTGGTGCCCAAGGGTAACCCCAAAGGTATCAAGGCCCTGGATGATCTGTCAGGGCACAAAGTCGCGGTGCTTAACGGTTCCACCATCAAGACCTTGCTGGACACGCAAAACGACAGCCTGGCCAAGGCCGGCAAACCGCCCATGAAGCTGGTGGTGTACAACACCGACACTGACGCCTTCCAAGCCCTGCGCATCAACCAGGTCGACGCCTACGGCACTACCGTGGAGACCGCCGGTTACTACGCGGCGATGGCCCCGGACCTGTTCCAGGAAGGCGTGCCAGCGTTCAGCCGCATCCTCACCGGGCTGGGCATGCGCAAGGACGACCCGCAACTCACGGCAGCCGTGCAGCAGGTGATCAGCGACATGCGCAGCGATGGCAGCTACGTGGCGTTACTGAACAAATGGCATGTCAGCAGCGACACTCTCGACTGAGGCTAACCCGCAATGAACTTCAATTGGGATGTGTTCTGGCAGTACCTGTTGCAACCCAGCGGGGTGTACCTCACCGGGCTCTGGCTGACCTGCCTGATCGCAGTATCTGCGATGCTGCTGGGCTGCGTGCTGGGGTTGGCGGCGGCGTTGTTGCGCTTGTCGAAGAACCCCTTGCTGCACCTGCCGGTACGTTTTTACGTGTGGCTGATGCGCGGCACACCGCTGCTGGTGCAGATTGTGTTTTTGTACACGGCCCTGGCGGCGGGCGGGATTTTCCGCTTCGAGGATATCGAGCTGTTCGGCCTGGTTGTCCCCGGCAATATCCAGGCGGCGATCATCGCACTGGGTCTTAACGAAGGCGCGTACATGGCCGAGATTATCCGCGCCGGTATTGGTGCGGTGGACAAGGGCCAGTACGAAGCCGGGCGGTCCC
>NZ_JBOICG010000143.1:0-3813 GCF_050739995.1 Pseudomonas sp.
GTCTGAAGTCGTCGATTCCGAGGAAGAAAAACTCGATGCCGACGAACGGTATACTCCAGAGCATGGCAGTGTTTTGCAGATTCGCCGACGCGCAGCCGGGCTCAAGCGTTTTCTGGCACCACAACGGGATATTTTCGCGCAACTGACGCGGATCAAATTGCCCTGGTTTTGTGATGACGACGCCGACTACTGGAACGAATTACACAACAGCCTGACCCGCTATCTCGAAGAACTCGAATTGACCCGAGAGCGCGTAGGGCTTGTGCTTGAGACCGAAGACCGGCGCTTGAGCGTGCGCATGAATCGCACGATGTACCGCTTCGGGATCATCACTGGAATTTTTCTGCCGATGAGTTTTTTGACCGGTTTGCTGGGGATCAACGTGGGGGGCATACCGTTCTCGGGAAACCCCTACGGATTCGCGATTGCGTGCCTGATGATGGTGTCCGTTGCGCTGGGGCAATGGTGGCTTTTTCGACGATTACGCTGGGTTTGACCTGAATATGACCTGAATATAAGAAGGGTCTTATGTGACCCCAAGAATTTAACCCTCGTCTTTTAAAACACTTGCGAGAGGTCTTTATGCACGATCCGTTCGAACAGTCTTTGCGTGACATGCTCAATGCATCGCCATCCAACCGTGATGACGACGCCTGCCTGGGCCGCGTTTTGAAAACCGCCAACCGTCAGGTTGGGGCGGGTGACCTGTTCGGTCTGTTGGGTCGCTGGTTGCCGGCGCTGATGATGGCCCTGAACAATGGTTCGGCCCACGTGTCGCCGGTTTCCCGTCGTAAACCTCTTGCTCGCACTGCTGATAAGGCTGATTGAATATGGAACTTGATCTCTGGACCCAGAGCCTGGTCACGGCGATGACCGCATTGTGGACCAAGGTGGCGAATTTCATTCCCAACCTGTTTGGTGCCCTGGTTCTGGTGCTGCTGGGTTTTGTCGTGGCCAAGCTACTCGACACCCTGTTGTCCAAATTGCTCGCAAAATTGGGGCTGGATCGCTTGATGGCAGGCACCGGCTTGACCAAGCTGCTGGGGCGCGCCGGGCTGCAAGTGCCAATATCGACCCTGATCGGCAAGATCGTTTATTGGTTCATTTTGCTGATTTTTCTGGTTTCTGCGGCTGAATCCCTTGGACTTGAGCGAGTTTCAGCTACGCTCGACATGCTGGCGCTGTATTTGCCGAAGGTTTTCGGCGGCGCGCTGGTGTTGCTGGTCGGTGTTCTGCTGGCGCAACTGGCCAATGGGTTGGTGCGCGGGGCAGCTGAAGGGGTTGGGCTGGACTACGCGGCGGGTCTGGGGCGAATCGCCCAGGGGCTGGTGATCATCATCAGTATTTCGGTCGCGATCAGCCAGTTGGAGGTCAAGACTGACCTGCTCAACCACGTGATTGTGATTGTTTTGATTACCGTTGGTCTGGCCGTTGCGCTGGCCATGGGGCTGGGAAGCCGGGAAATTGCCGGGCAGATTCTTGCGGGAATCTATGTGCGTGAGCTGTACCAGGTTGGGCAACACGTGCGTGTAGGCGAGGTCGAAGGGCAAATCGAGGAGATCGGCACGGTCAAGACGACTGTGCTGACCGACGACGGCGACCTGGTGTCGCTGTCCAATCGGATTCTCCTGGAACAGCAGGTCAATAGCCGCTAATCCGGCAAATCCTGCTAATGTACGCCGCCGCAAACCCGGCTGACCGGGTTGCAGCGGACATTGACCTGACTGTCGGCACGACTTGTTTTGAATAAAGCCCAAACGCTGTCTACGCGCTATGACCCCCGTGAGCTCTCTGATGAGGAGTTGGTCGCGCGCTCGCACACGGAGCTGTTTCACGTAACACGCGCGTACGAAGAATTGATGCGCAGGTATCAACGCACTCTGTTCAACGTTTGTTCAAGGTATTTGGGGAACGATAGAGATGCGGATGATGTCTGTCAGGAAGTGATGCTCAAGGTGCTGTATGGCCTGAAGAACTTCGAGGGCAAATCGAAGTTCAAGACATGGCTCTATAGCATCACGTACAACGAGTGCATCACGCAGTATCGTAAGGAGCGGCGAAAGCGTCGGTTGATGGACGCTTTGAGTCTTGACCCCCTTGAGGAAGCGTCTGAAGAGAAGGCGCCGGCACCCGAGGAGAAGGGCGGACTTGACCGCTGGTTGGTGCATGTGAACCCGATTGACCGCGAAATTCTGGTGCTACGATTTGTCGCAGAGCTGGAATTTCAGGAAATCGCTGACATCATGCATATGGGTTTGAGTGCTACAAAAATGCGTTACAAACGTGCTCTTGATAAATTGCGTGAGAAATTTGCGGGCGAGACTGAAACTTAGTGCGTGGCAAATATCTCTTACGTGTAGGCAAGTTCTGTTAGACTTGTCGCCGAGTTGTCCCCCGGTTTGTGGGACTGCTTTACAATCACCAGATGGGGATTTAACGGATGAAACTGAAAAACACCTTGGGCTTGGCCATTGGTACTCTTATTGCCGCTACTTCTTTCGGCGCACTGGCACAAGGCCAAGGCGCAGTTGAAGGCGAGCTGTTCTACAAGAAGCAGTACAACGATAGCGTTAAGCACATCGAAGACGGCTTCAACCCAGGCGCTCGCATTGGTTACTTCCTGACCGACGACCTGGAACTGAACCTGTCGTACGACAAGACTAACCACACCCGTTCGAACGACGGTACTGGCAACCAGAAGATCGGTGGCGACACTGGCAGCCTGACTGCTCAGTACCACTTCGGTCAGGCTGGCGTTGACAGCCTGCGTCCATACGTAGAAGGCGGTTTTGGTCACCAGAGCCGTTCCAACGTAAAAGCTGACGGCCACAGCGGTCGCGACCAGTCCACTCTGGCTATCGCCGGTGCTGGCGTGAAGTACTACTTCACCAACAACCTGTACGCTCGTGCCGGTGTTGAAGCTGACTACGCACTGGACAACGGCAAGTGGGACTACTCCGCACTGGTCGGCCTGGGTGTGAACTTCGGCGGTAACGCTGGCGCAGCTCCAGCTCCTACCCCAGCACCAGCTCCAGAGCCAGTTCCAGAGCCAGAAGCTCCGGTTGCTCAGGTTGTTCGTGTTGAGCTGGACGTTAAGTTCGACTTCGACAAGTCCGTTGTTAAGCCTAACAGCTACGCTGACGTGAAAAACCTGGCTGACTTCATGAAGCAGTACCCTAACACCACCACCGTGGTTGAAGGTCACACTGACTCCGTAGGTCCAGACGCTTACAACCAGAAGCTGTCCCAGCGTCGTGCTGACGCTGTTAAGCAAGTTCTGGTCAAAGACGGCATTGCTCCTAACCGCGTAAGCTCGGTTGGTTATGGCAAATCCCGTCCAGTTGCTGACAACGCAACTGAAGCTGGCCGTGCTATCAACCGTCGCGTAGAAGCCTCGGTAGAAGCTCAAGCTGCTCAGTAATTACTGAGTAGTAGAAAAAAACCCGGCTTAGGCCGGGTTTTTTTTCGCCTGGAGTTTGCCTCAAGCGCTGGCCGGCACGGCAATGCACGCCGCCTGCGCCGCTTCCGCAACGCTACCGATGACCAGAATTGCCGGGCTCTTCAAGGCGAATGCCAGTGCATCTCGCTGCATCCACGCCAACGTACTGCGACATTCGCGCTGCTGGGGCAGGGAGGCATTTTCGATCATTGCCACCGGCATATCGGCGGCCATGCCACCGTCCAGCAACTGCAGGCGAATCTCCTCAAGCTTCGCCACCCCCATGTACACCACTAACGTCGTTCCGCCCTCGGCCAATGCTCGCCAGTTCAGGCTGCTGTCGTCCTGGGTATGGGCCGTGACCAGCGTTACGC
>NZ_JBOICG010000144.1:0-15626 GCF_050739995.1 Pseudomonas sp.
GATACGGTGCACGTATTCGTCGCCGCTGCGCGGCATGTCGAAGTTGATCACCAGGTCCAGGCCATCCACGTCCAAGCCACGGGCGGCAACGTCGGTGGCGACCAGGATCTTCACACCACCGGCCTTCAGGCGATCGATGGCCAGCTTACGGTCCTTCTGGTCCTTTTCACCGTGCAGCACGAACGCCTTGTATTCCTGAGCCACCAGGCGACCGTAGATGCGGTCGGCAGCAGCGCGGGTGTTGGTGAACACGATGGCCTTCTGATAGGTCTCGTTGGCCAACAGCCAGTTGAGGATCTGCTCTTTGTGCACGTTGTGGTCGGCGGTGATGATCTGCTGACGCGTGGTCGCGTTCAGGTCGCTGACATTGTTGACCTGCAAGTGCTCAGGGTTGTTCAGCACCTTGGCGACCATGTCACGCAGGGTCGAGCCGCCGGTGGTGGCGGAGAACAGCATGGTCTGCTGGCGGTTGACGCACTCGCCGACCAAGCGCTGCACGTCATCGGCAAAGCCCATGTCGAGCATACGGTCGGCTTCGTCGAGCACCAGCACTTCGACTTCCTTGAGGTCGAGGTTGCCGGCGTTGAGTTGCTCGATCATGCGGCCCGGGGTGCCGATCAGGATATCCGGTACTTTGCGCAGCATGGCGGCCAGGACCTTGAAGTCTTCGCCGCCGGTAATGATGCCGGACTTGATGAAGGTGAACTGGGAAAAGCGCTCCACTTCCTTCAAGGTCTGCTGGGCCAGCTCGCGAGTCGGCAGCAGGATCAGGGTCTTGATACTGACGCGCACCTTGGCCGGGCCGATCAGGCGGTTCAGAACAGGCAGGACGAAAGCCGCGGTCTTGCCACTACCGGTTTGAGCTGTCACCCGCAGGTCACGCCCTTCGAGCGCGAGCGGGATGGCCGCTGCTTGCACAGGCGTAGGCTCGACAAATTTAAGCTCGGCCACGGCTTTGAGCAGGCGTTCGTGCAGGGCGAATTGGGAAAACACGGGTGCTACCTCGAAGAAATACAAAATATCAGCTGCATAGGGTAACGGTTTCGGGCGTCCAAACCGAGTTTCTTTACGCGAACGGTGCTAATCAGTTGCTTTTTTGTTAGAGCTTTTGTCGGTAAAGCCAACTTTGTCGCACTTAAATGCTCTAATCGGCCCCATCTTGCATTTAGAGGAATCGGTTTCACCCATGGATATCAAACAGCTTTGGCGCAACGTCCAAGACCTCTGGGGCGCCCTCGACGAACATCCGATGCTGCATGCCGGCCTGGGTCTGCTGGTGCTGCTGGTGGTGGCCTTGCTGGTCGGGCGGGTCGCGCGCTACCTCATCCTGCACGCAGTCAAATTGCTCGGCCGACAGCCCGCGCTGCATTGGCTCAATGATTTTCGCCATAACAAAGTCTTCCACCGCCTGGCGCAAATGACGCCATCGCTGGTGGTCCAGTTCGGCCTGTACCTGGTGCCGGACCTGAGCAAGACCGCCACCCTGTTCATCGGCAACGTGGCGCTGGCGTTCACCATCCTGTTCATGACCCTGGCCGTGAGCGCCCTGCTCAACGCCCTGCTGGATATCTACGCCCGCACCGAACATGCGCGCACCCGCTCGATCAAGGGTTATGTACAACTGGCGAAGATGGTGCTGTTCGTGTTTGCCGCGATCATCATCGTCGCCACCCTGATCGACCGTTCGCCACTGTTGCTGCTGTCAGGCCTTGGCGCCATGTCGGCGGTGATTCTGTTGGTGTACAAGGACACCCTGCTGTCGTTCGTTGCCAGTGTGCAGCTGACCAGCAACGACATGCTACGAGTCGGCGACTGGATCGAAATGCCTCAAGTGGGCGCCGATGGCGATGTAGTGGATATCACCTTGCACACGGTCAAGGTGCAGAACTTCGACAAGACCATCGTCTCCATCCCCACCTGGCGCTTGATGTCCGAATCGTTCAAGAACTGGCGCGGCATGCAAGCGTCCGGTGGGCGCCGCATCAAGCGCAGCCTGTATATCGACGCCAGCGGCGTGCGTTTCCTGCGCGACGACGAAGAAGTGCGCATGACCCAGGTGCACCTGCTCACCGACTACATCAGTCGCAAACAGGCCGAGCTCAAAGCCTGGAACGAAGCCCAGGGCCACAGCGCCCAACTGTCGGCCAACCGCCGCCGCATGACCAACCTCGGCACCTTCCGCGCCTATGCCCTGGCCTATCTGAAAAGCCACCCGGACATCCAGCCGAACATGACCTGCATGGTGCGCCAGATGCAAACCACTGCCCAGGGTGTGCCGCTGGAGATCTACTGCTTCACCCGCACCACGGCGTGGGCGGATTACGAGCGCATTCAGGGGGATATCTTCGATTACTTGCTGGCAGTGTTGCCGGAGTTCGGCCTGAGCCTGTACCAGCAGCCGAGCGGCAATGATCTACGTGCAGGTGTGTTGCCTGCGTTATTAGGCGCCAGTCATTTACCGACCCTGGAAAACAAATCTGCCTGACGCCGCCAACCCGCTATGGAAGCGGGCTTGCCCGCTCCCACAAAGGTTCAGGGGTGAGCCGGTTCCTTACGCACGCCCAACCGACTGATCCACACCGCCGCCAAAATCACCAACCCACCCAGGGCCAGTCGGCCCAGCGGCTCGTGCTGGTTCCAGATCAGCAAGTTCAACAACAGCCCAACCGGCACATGCAGGTTATTCACCACAGCGAGCGTGCCGCCATTGACCAGGCAGGCGCCCTTGTTCCACCAGTACATGCCCAGCGCGGTACTGACCAGTCCGAGAAACAGCAACACGCCCCATTGCAGCGGCGCTTCGGGCAGGAAGTTGGCCTTGCCGAACAACAGGAACGCCGGCAGCACCACCAGTAACGCCCCCAGATAGAAATAGCCGAAGCGCCGGTAATGGGGCTGATCACTCGGGTAGCGCGCCACCAGATGTTTGTACATCACCTGCCCGGCGGCATAGGTGAAGTTAGCCAGTTGCAGCAGCAAGAAACCCATGAAGAAATTCGGCGTGATCTGATCGAAGCGGATCACCGCCGCGCCGCCCACCGCCACCAGTGCGGCAATCAGCGCCCAAGGGTTGAAATGACGGTTGAGGGCGTCTTCGATCAGGGTCACGTGCAGTGGCGTGAGGATGGTGAACAGCAGCACTTCCGGCACCGTGAGCACGCGAAAGCTCAGGTACAAGCACACGTACGTCACGCCGAACTGCAGGGCGCCGATCACCAGCAGGCGGCGCATGAACGCAGGTTCCACGGAGCGCCAGCGGGTCAGCGGGATGAATATCAGCCCAGCCAGCAGCACACGCACCAGCACCGCGAAATAGCTGTCGACATGACCGGCGAGGTATTCGCCGATCAAGCTGAAGGAAAAAGCCTGAATCAGGGTGACAACCAGTAGATAGCCCATGCGCGCCTCGTTTCGAATGGGCGGGACATTAAAGGTTTTCGGCGTTTCACGAAACTCGGGGCAAAAAAAACCCGACCTCGCTAAAGCGTCAGTCGGGCAGGAGCACTCAGGAGCTACAAGTGCAAAGGGAGGTTCGATACGCGTACTTGAAGGGTTTGCGTGGGGCTAGATAAACACCACGCGATTATCTGACGATTAAAGGATCACGCGACCTGTGCCAGCAACGCCTTGGCGTGGTTGATGCCCTTCTCTTGGAAGTCACCGCTCAGGTTCACCCCTTCAGCGTGAATGAACGTCACGTCGTGAATCCCGATGAACGCCATGACCTGGCGCAGGTACGGTTCCTGATGATCAGACGTCGCGCCGGTGTGAATACCCCCGCGAGCGGTGAGCACAATCGCACGCTTGCCAGTCAGTAAACCCTGAGGGCCGGTGGCGGTGTACTTGAAGGTGACACCTGCACGCAACACGTGGTCCAGCCAGGCTTTGAGAGTGCTGGGAATGGCGAAGTTGTACATCGGTGCAGCCATCACCAATACGTCGGCGGCGAGCAATTCGTCGGTCAGTTCATTGGAGCGGTCCAGGGACGCCTGTTCAACACCGCTGCGTTGCTCGGTCGGTTTCATCCAGCCGCCGAGCAGGTTGGCGTCCAGATGTGGAACAGGATTGAGCGCCACGTCTCGTACGGTGATCTGGTCCGTCGGATGGGCGGCCTGCCATTGGCTGATGAACTGCCGGGTCAGTTGGCGGGAGATCGAATCCTGCTGGCGAGCGCTGCTTTCGATGATCAGAACGTTGGACATGGCTTTGTAGGCTCCATCTGTACTTGCTGTAAGTCGATGGAGAAAAGATTAACCAGGGCTCATTCGATAAAAAAGCGCAAAAAACTGCTATAACCCATCTAGAAATTTGTTGATAAGCGGAGTATTGCTAAGCACATGCTCCGCTGCCGCATCATTTGGGGGCACAAGCCAGGGCAATACGCATTTTGATAATGGCGCGGTTGAACTTGACCGTCGTGTTGGTGCTTTTACCCGCCGGTACCGACACCGTACGACGACGAGGGGATTCCGGGCCATTGGTAAAGATTACCGAACAGACAGCGTCATTGGCGCCGTAGTTATTCAACTGGATCGAACTGATGTCGCCGTCCACGTCGGACGCGGTGTAATCAATGCTCACGCCGTCGATCTTCTTAGTCACATCGATCGGGTAGGCAAACGCGCTCATCGGCAGCAGCGCCAGCAACACACAACAGAATTTTCTCATTCGGCAGTCTCCAATAAGGACCGCCAGCTTAGGACAAGAGGAGCTCATCTTGAAAGCGCCCCGCGTTACCCTCGATCAATGGCGCACGCTGCAAGCGGTGGTTGACCATGGCGGCTTCGCCCAGGCAGCAGAAGCGCTGCACCGTTCGCAATCCTCGGTGAGCTACACCGTGGCACGCATGCAAGACCAACTCGGGGTGCCCTTGCTGCGCATCGACGGGCGCAAGGCGGTGCTCACCGACGCCGGTGAAGTGTTGTTGCGCCGCTCCCGGCAGTTGGTGAAGAACGCCAGCCAGTTGGAAGACCTCGCCCACCATATGGAACAGGGCTGGGAAGCCGAAGTGCGGTTGGTGGTGGACGCGGCCTACCCGAATGCGCGGCTGGTACGTGCCCTCACCGCGTTCATGCCGCAAAGCCGAGGCTGTCGCGTACGCTTGCGCGAGGAGGTGTTGTCCGGCGTGGAAGAGTTGCTGATCGATGGCATGGCCGACCTGGCGATCTGTGGGTTCATCATCCCGGGTTACCTGGGCACGGAAATGAGCGACGTGGAGTTCATTGCCGTGGCCCATCCCGACCACTCGCTGCACCGCCTGAACCGCGAGCTGAGTTTCCACGACCTGGAGAGCCAGATGCAGGTGGTGATCCGCGACTCCGGGCGTCAACAGCCACGGGACGTCGGCTGGCTTGGTGCCGAACAGCGCTGGACAGTCGGCAGCCTGCCCACTGCCGCCACGTTCGTCAGCAGCGGCCTGGGCTTTGCCTGGCTGCCCCGGCACCTGATCGAGCGGGAACTCAAGGAAGGCCTGCTCAAGCAGCTACCCTTGGAAAAAGGCGGCAGCCGCAACCCGACGTTCTACCTGTACTCGAACAAGGACAAACCCCTGGGGCCGGCCACGCAGATCCTCGTGGAACTGCTGCGCACCTTTGACACGGCGCCCCTGGACGCGCCTTTCGCCGCCCCACGACAAGCCTGAAACGGAGTTCACCCATGGCCTGGTTCGATCACGAAGGCTGCAGCCTGCACTACGAGGAATATGGGCACGGCGCCCCGCTGATCCTGATCCATGGCCTGGGCTCCAGCAGCCAGGATTGGGAGTTGCAGATTCCGGTACTGGCCAAGCATTACCGCCTGATCGTGGTGGACGTGCGTGGTCATGGGCGCTCGGACAAACCCCGTGAGCGCTACAGCATTCCTGGCTTCACCTTCGACCTGATCGCCCTGATCGAACACCTGAACCTGCCACCCGTCCATGTGGTGGGCCTGTCCATGGGTGGCATGATCGCCTTCCAGTTGGCGGTGGACGAGCCCGGCCTGGTCAAGAGCCTGTGTATCGTCAACAGCGCGCCCGAGGTCAAAGTGCACAGTGCCGATGATTATTGGCAGTGGGCCAAGCGCTGGAGCCTGGCACGCCTGCTCAGCCTGGCCACCATTGGCAAGGCCCTCGGTGACCGGCTATTCCCCAAACCGCACCAGGCGGACCTTCGACACAAGATGGCCGAGCGCTGGGCAAAAAACGACAAACGTGCTTATCTCGCCAGCTTCGACGCAATTGTAGGTTGGGGCGTACAGGAACAACTTTCCAGGATTCCCTGTCCAACCCTGGTCATCAGCGCCGACCACGACTACACCCCCGTGGCGCAGAAAGAAAACTATGTAAAACTGCTGCCCAATGCGCGGCTGGTGGTGATCAAGGATTCCCGCCATGCCACGCCCTTGGATCAACCCGAAGTCTTTAATGCCACCTTGCTCGATTTTCTAAAGACAGTCGAAACCACTACCCAGGATCACTGACCCATGCTGAAAAAAATCGCCTTCTTTACCGGTTCCGTTCTGTTCGCTGCCAACCTGATGGCCGCCGAACCCACCAAGGCGCCTCACGTACTGATCGATACCACCAACGGCCAGATCGAAATCGAACTGGACCCGGTCAAGGCACCGATCAGCACCAAGAACTTCCTGGCCTACGTCGATAAGGGCTTCTACACCAACACGATTTTTCACCGTGTGATCCCGGGCTTCATGGTCCAGGGCGGCGGTTTCACCGCGCAGATGTCGCAAAAGCCGACCGAAGCGCCGATCAAGAACGAAGCCAGCAATGGCCTGCATAACGTACGTGGCACCTTGTCCATGGCGCGCACCAATGACCCGAACTCGGCCACCAGCCAATTCTTCATCAACGTAGCTGACAATGCGTTCCTCGACCCGGGTCGTGACGCCGGTTACGCGGTGTTCGCCAAGGTCGTCAAGGGCATGGACGTCGTCGACATCATCGTCAATTCCCAGACCACCACCAAACAAGGCATGCAGAATGTGCCAATCGACCCTGTTGTGATCAAGTCGGCCAAGCGCATCGACTGAGGTCTACAGGCAGCTCCGCGCGTGGCCTACAAGGCCGCGCGCGCATTTGAAAGGAGAGCCCGCACGGCGGGTGTCAAACTTAATGCTCTATCGTCGCTTTGAACAACTGATCGATATCTTCCGCGACGCACCCAGCGCGGCCCCTCCCGATAAAGTCCTGCCCTTCTACCTCTACTACCTGCGCCAGGTGTGGCCGCATTTCGCCGCCTTGCTGGTAGTGGGCCTGATCGGTGCACTGATTGAAGTGGCGCTGTTCAGCTACCTGAGTCGCATCATCGACCTGGCACAGGGCACACCGCCCGCCAACTTCTTCCAGATCCACAGCACCGAGCTGATCTGGATGGCCGTGGTCGCCTTGCTGCTGCGTCCGATTTTCGGCGCCTTGCATGACCTGCTGGTGCACCAGACCATCAGCCCCGGCATGACTAGCCTGATCCGCTGGCAGAACCATAGCTACGTGCTCAAGCAGAGCCTGAACTTCTTCCAGAATGACTTCGCCGGGCGCATCGCCCAGCGCATCATGCAAACCGGCAACTCCTTGCGCGACTCCGCCGTGGCGGCGGTGGATGCGATCTGGCACGTGGCGATCTACGCCATCAGCTCCCTGGTGTTGTTTGCCGAGGCCGACTGGCGCCTGATGATCCCGTTGGTGACCTGGATCATCTGCTACAGCCTGGCACTACGCTATTTCGTTCCGCGCGTAAAAGAACGCTCGGTGATTTCCTCCGAGGCGCGCTCCAAACTGATGGGACGGATCGTCGATGGCTACACCAACATCACGACCTTGAAACTGTTCGCCCACACCCGGTACGAACAGGAGTATGCCAAGGAAGCGATCATCGAGCAGACCGAAAAAACCCAGCTGGCCAGCCGCGTCGTCACCAGCATGGACATCGTGATCACCACCATGAACGGCCTGCTGATCGTCACCACCACCGGCCTGGCCCTGTGGCTGTGGACCCAGTCGCTGATTTCCGTCGGTGCCATTGCCCTGGCCACCGGCCTGGTGATTCGCATCGTCAACATGTCCGGTTGGATCATGTGGGTGGTCAACGGTATTTTCGAAAACATCGGCCAGGTGCAGGACGGCCTGAAAACCATTGCCCAGCCACTGGCCGTGATCGACCGTGACCACGCCCCGCGTCTGACGGTACCCCGCGGTGAAGTGCGCTTTGAGCAAGTGGATTTTCACTACGGCAAAAAGAGCGGAATCATTGGCGGCCTGGACCTTGAGATCAAAGCGGGTGAGAAAATCGGCTTGATCGGCCCCTCGGGCGCCGGCAAGTCGACCCTGGTCAACCTGCTGCTGCGCCTGTACGACCTGCAAGGCGGGCGCATCCTGATTGACGGCCAGAACATCGCCGAGGTGGCCCAGGAATCCCTGCGCGAACAGATCGGCATGATCACCCAAGACACCTCATTACTGCACCGTTCGATCCGCGACAACCTGCTGTACGGCAAGCCCGACGCCACCGACGAAGAACTCTGGGCCGCAGTACGCAAGGCGCGCGCAGACGAGTTCATCCCGCTGCTGTCGGACTCCGAGGGCCGCACCGGCCTGGATGCCCATGTCGGCGAACGTGGTGTGAAACTCTCCGGCGGCCAGCGCCAGCGGATTGCGATTGCCCGAGTGCTGCTCAAGGACGCTCCTATCCTGATCATGGACGAAGCCACCTCGGCCCTCGATTCGGAAGTGGAAGCGGCGATCCAGGAAAGCCTCGAGACCCTGATGCAAGGCAAGACCGTGATCGCCATCGCCCACCGACTCTCGACCATTGCTCGGATGGACCGGCTGGTGGTGCTGGAAAAGGGACAGATTGCCGAAAGCGGCAGCCATGCCGAGCTACTCGCTCATCGCGGGTTGTATGCGCGGCTGTGGCAGCACCAGACGGGAGGTTTTGTAGGCATCGACTGACCTCAGCCGGTCATGACTGCCTCCCCAAATCCGAACAATTCTGACAGTTTTCTCTATCGCACTGGTCATGCGCCACAATCCTGCTGTACTGCAATCAGGAACCAGGAAGGTCCTGACGTAAGACTGCAAGGACGCATCACCGACCAGTTAACTAGATAGAGCAATCTACTAAGGACGTGTTCATGTCTTCTTTGTTCAAACGTTCCGTTACGGAAGGGTTAGGTACGTTTTGGCTGGTGCTGGGTGGCTGCGGGAGTGCGGTGTTGGCCGCAGCGTTTCCCAACGTCGGGATCGGCCTACTCGGTGTGGCCCTCGCGTTTGGGCTCACCGTGCTGACCATGGCCTTTGCTATCGGTCATATCAGCGGTTGTCACCTGAACCCGGCAGTATCGGTTGGGCTGGTAGTGGGCGGACGGTTTCCGGCCAAGGAGTTACCGGCCTACATCGTGGCGCAGGTCATCGGTGGCATCGTCGCCGCTGCACTGTTGTACTTCATTGCCAGCGGCAAACCCGGCTTTGAGCTGGCCAGCGGCCTGGCCTCCAATGGCTATGGCGAGCATTCACCTGGTGGTTACTCGATGGCGGCAGGCTTTGTCACTGAGTTGGTGATGACAGCGATGTTTGTGCTGATCATCCTCGGCGCAACCGACCGCCGTGCCCCTGCGGGTTTGGCGCCGATTGCCATTGGCCTGGCCCTGACCCTGATCCACTTGATCTCGATCCCCGTCACCAACACCTCAGTCAACCCGGCCCGTAGTACCGGCCCGGCATTGATCGTCGGTGGATGGGCGATCCAGCAGTTGTGGATGTTCTGGCTGGCGCCGATCCTCGGCGCAGTAGTCGGCGGTGTGGTTTATCGCTGGCTGGGCAAAGAAGAGACGGTCTAACCTGAACGAGTTCAGCCCTGCCGGGGCTGAACTCAGCCCTGATGAGCCTGCATATACTGGCGCAATAGCTGGTTAATACGCGTCTGGTAGCCAGAACCTTGCCCTTTGAACCACTCCAACACATCAGCATCAAGTCGAATTGTGACTGCCTGCTTTACGGGGACACGTAATTCAGCACGGCGGAAAAATTCAGCGTCTAGCTCAGGCATATCGCTGGTGTCGATTTCTTCATCATTCATTTTGGCCAAGCGCTCCCAATCAGTTTTCGATGTTTGCGTCATAGTATTTGGCCTCCTTCTTGGTTGCTTTTCGGGCGGAGATGATACGAATCACATCACCACTCCGTTCGGTGTATACGACCACACCCATTAACAATTTGATCCAGCCGATACTGATCCAACGCTCTTCACCATAATCCACTCGATCATCGCGCAAGGCCAGCATTGGATGCCTGAAGATGTCTGGAACGTCATTAAAATCGATGCCGTGCTTCAATATATTGGCTTTGTTCTTGGATTCATCCCATTCAAAAAGCATGGCACGTCCTGTATGTACTTTTGTACATACAGAATAGCGATTTCGCTCCTTCTTGAAAGCACTGCCTGACCGATGGTTCAGCCCTGCCGATAAGGCAAAGCTGCCCTCGCCTCTTCGGCATACGCCGCAATGCCTACGCGTTCACGCTCAAGAAAATCCTCCACGGCATGCTTCAACCCGGGATGGCGCAGGTAGTGCCATGAATGGGTAATCACTGGCTCAAAGCCACGAATCAACTTGTGCTCGCCCTGGGCGCCGGCGTCGAAGCGTTGCACGCCATGGGCGATGGCGTAGTCCATACCCTGATAGAAACACGTCTCGAAATGCAGTCGGTCGAACTCCGCCAGACAACCCCAGTAGCGGCCGTAGAAGCTGCCCCCGCCGATCAGGCTGAACGCCATGGCTACCGGGCGTGAACCTTGTTTGGCGAGTACCACGCGAATCGCCTCGGGCATGCGCTCGGCCAGCAGACTGAAGAATGCACGGGTCAGATAGGGGGATTGTCGACGTACTGCGTAGGTATTGGCGTAGCAGGCGTAGACAAAGTCCCACTGGGCTTCGCTCAGTTCATGGCCTTGCAGCCATTCAAAGTCGATACCCTGCCCGGCCACTTGCTCGCGCTCTTTGCGCATCTGCTTGCGCTTGCGTGAACTCAGGGCGTCGAGAAAGTCCTGGAAGTCACGATAGCCACGGTTTTGCCAATGAAACTGGCAACCCAGGCGCTGCAACCAACCCGACTGCTGAGCCAATGCATCGTCGGCCAACGGGTCGGTGAAATTGATATGGGCACTGGAGAGCCCTTCGATTTCCAGGTAGCCGGGCAGGCTATTGAGCAGCTCAAAACCATCTTGCACATTCGCCGCCAGCAAGCGCGGCCCACTGACCGGGCTGAACGGCACCGCCGTCAGCAACTTGGGGTAGTAATCGATGCCCGCGCGCTCACAAGCATCTGCCCAACCGTGATCAAACACGTACTCGCCATAGGAATGCCATTTGCGATAGCTGGGCAGTGCCGCCACCAAACGATCGCCCTCCCAATGCAGCAAATGTTCCGGCTGCCAGCCAGACTGCGGCCCCAGGCTGGCGCTGTCTTCCAGTGCACTCAAGAACGCATGCCGCACAAAAGGTTGGGCCTGCGGTACTAGCGCATCCCAAACCTCTGGGGTGATTTCGGACAGGCTGTCCAGACGTTGCAGCGGCATCGGCATCCTCACTGTTGCGGGGCATGAAAGCCCGGCGAGTATCGCCTATCGCGGCCTTGGGCACACCTCGAAACGAGCCAGACAAAGGTCGAAACAATTAGTTCCATTCTTAAATAATTTGTCATCTACATGAAATCACTTCGCCACTACTGCGTCATAAACCATCGCGATACTGACGCCTGTTTTTAGAGCGCCCGGTTCTATAAGGCGGCTATTTTCCGTCCGTCATCGGTCGGTTGTGTCCTGGATGGTTTGCCATCCCTCCTCACTTTCGGAGATTGATATGCGTCTTGCTTCCACTAAAACTGCGGCGGTCCTGTGCGGCGGCCTGCTGATGGCCCTGAGCGTTCCTGCCAGCGCCGCAGTCGACGCTAAATTGCTCGACATGCTCAAGGCCAACGGCCAGATCACTGCGGCGCAGTACACCGAACTGCAAGCGGAATTGGCCAAAGACCAGAAAGAAAAGCAGATCGCACAGCAAGCTCAACAAGAGACCAACGAGCAGATCGCGGCCACCGCGAAAAAAACCAACGACCTGAGCGTGTTCGACCAGAAGCTGGCCTGGGCCGCCAAGACCCAGTTCAAGGGTGACGTACGCTTCCGTCAGGAAACCGTGAAGATCCAGGGCGAATCCAATAACGGCGGCCGCGACAAAGACCGCCAGCGCATCCGCGCCCGTCTGGGTGCCTACACCGAAATCAACTCGCAAGTGGACACTGGCATCCGTATCGCCACCGGTAGCAGCGACGATGCCCGCTCCACCAACCAGGACCAGGACAACTACTTCGACAAGAAGTCGATCTGGCTGGACCTCGGCTACATCGACTACCACCCGGACCAGATCAAGAACCTGCACGTGATCGGCGGTAAAATGCTCCAGCCGTGGGTGAACATGGGCGACGTGATCTGGGATAGCGACATCAACCCGGAAGGTCTGGCCCTGACCTACAAATACCCACTGGGTAGCAGCGCCGAACTGTTCGGCAGCATCGGCAACTACAACCTCAAGGACAACGTAGATGGCGACGGCGTGCAGTTCCGCCACGACCTGCGCCTGACGTCCGGTCAGCTGGGGACGCGCTTCTCGGTCACCGACAACCTGAAAATGACCTTGGGCGGCAGCGTCTACGCCTACCAGAACGATAAAGACAGCCGCTGCACCACGACCACCACGCCTTGCGCACTGGCGGTCAACGGCAACTCGGCCAACAACCAATTCCGTCTGTATGAAGGCTTTGCCCAAGCCGACATCGGCGGCCTGGCTGTGCCCCTGGCGTTTTATGGTCAGTACGTGAAAAACAATGATGCCGTGACCGACCAGGACACCGCCTGGTTGCTGGGTGCCAAGTCCAAGGTGTTCGGTTTCAACCTGGACTACAACTACCGCGACATTCAACGTGATGCAGTGGTCGGCGCCTTCACCGACTCGGACTTCGCCAACGGCACCACAGGTTCGCGCGGTCACAAGTTCAAGGTCAGCTACGACATCGACAAGAACTTTGCCCTCGGTGCCACTTACTTCCTGACCAAGGCCGACTACTCCAGCCGTACCCAGCGTGATGCCAACACCAACACCTTGCAGTTGGATGCTGAAGCCAAGTTCTAAATGTGTGTGTAACAAGCCTTGGGCCAGGACGGCCCAAGGTGTTTTCAACAGCCTTGCGTGGGTGGGTCGATCCCCATCATCCGTTAGATTCCCCCATGCGAGTCTGCCTTTGCCCCGCCTCTACTGATCTTTCAGCCGTTCGGCAACCAGCCGCTCAGCCAGCGCATCAGCATCCTTTACCGGTTCTTCCGGCATGATCTTCAACGTCGCCTGCATCAAGCGCATCTGACGGATAAATCGCCGGCAGTTAGGGCAGAACATCAGGTGATGACGCACCAGCAGACGCTCACGAAAGGTCAGTTGCCCATCGAGGTAGTCACTGGATCGCGCCACTTGTTCTTTACAGGTCAACATTCGCCCGTTTCCTCAAAATGCTCCACCGTGGCGAAGACTTTAAGCCGTGCTCGATGCAACAGCACACGGACATTGGAGAGTGAGAGGGTCAGAAGATTACAGATCTCCTCCAACTCCAGGCCCTGGCGTTCGCGCAGTACCAGTACGCTGCTTTGCAGCTCCGACAAACTCAGAATCGTATGCTCGAGGCACTTGCGCAGCTCATCCTCGGTCAACAGGGCTTCCGGAGTGTCTTGATGCCAGGCAAAGGGTGCGACGGCCCAGTGGCCGTCGGCGGGTACGAAGCGATCATCGCCGATGGTGCCGTGGGGCGAAGGCAAATCGTCGAGCAAGACTTCCCGGCGATATTGTTTATAGCGCCCCTTGGCAGCGTTGGCGGTAATTGTCAGCAGCCAGGTCTTGAGGCTGGAACGCCCTTCGAACTTGGCCAGGTTACGCACCACCGACAGCCAGGCATCCTGGACAATTTCGTCGGCGTGGCGCTGGCCGACGATGGCATAGGCCACCGCCCGCATCGCGCTCTGGTAAGTGGTGACCAATTCCTTGTAGGCCCGCTGCTCACCCTTGAGCAGTCGTTCAAGCAGGTGCGCGTCGTCCGCTGCTGCCATTGTCTACCTCAATTTCACCGTGAAACCCCGATACCAGTGGGAGCTGGCTTGCCTGCGATACAGACACCCTGGTGTATCAGTCACACCGCAGTGATGCAATTGCAAGCAAGCCCCCATATTGGACCGTGACAAACCGGTAGGTCAGCGTTTGCGCAGGATCACGCTGCCGATGGAATAGCCAGCGCCAAACGAGCTGAGTACAGCCACGGAGCCCTTCGGCAGGTCGTCCTGGTAAGTATGGAACGCAATCACCGAACCCGCCGAGCTGGTGTTGGCATAGGTATCGAGAATCACCGGCGCTTCTTCCACGCTGGCTTCGCGGCCCAGCAGTTTCTTCACGATCAGGTGATTCATGCTGAGGTTGGCCTGGTGCAGCCAGAAGCGCTTCACGTCAGTGACATTCAACTGGTTTTCCGCCAGGTGCACACCGATCAGCTCGGCCACCATCGGGCAGACATCACGAAACACCTTGCGACCTTCCTGCACGAATAGCTTGTCGGGAGCGCCGATGCCCTCTTCCGCCGTACGGTTGAGAAAGCCGAAGTTGTTGCGGATGTTGTTGGAGAACTTGGTCAGCAACTTGGTGCTCACCACGTCGAACTGATGCTCTGAGGTTGCCAGGTCGGCACGCTCCAGGACCACGGCAGTGGCTGCGTCACCAAAGATGAAGTGGCTGTCGCGATCACGGAAGTTAAGGTGACCGGTGCAGACTTCCGGGTTGACCATCAGGATCGCCCGCGCCTGGCCCAGCTGGATGCTGTTGGCGGCGTTCTGAATGCCGAAAGTGGCCGAGGAACACGCCACGTTCATGTCGAAACCGAAGCCCTCGATGCCCAGGGCTTCCTGGACCTCGATAGCGATGGCCGGGTAAGCACGTTGCAGGTTGGAGCAGGCAACGATCACACCGTCGATGTCGGCGGCAGTCTTGCCGGCACGTTGCAGGGCTTGCTCGGCGGCACCAATGGCCATCTGGCAGAGCACGGACCACTCGTCATTGCTGCGCTCGGGCAGGCGCGGGGCCATGCGCTGCGGGTCGAGAATGCCGTCTTTGTCCATCACGAAGCGGCTCTTGATACCCGAGGCTTTTTCGATGAAGGCCGCGCTGGATTCGGTCAGCGGCTGCACGTCACCGCGCTCGATGGCGGCGGCGTTTTCGCTGTTGAACTGTTGCACGTAGGCATTGAAAGACTGCACCAGCTCTTCGTTGGAGATGCTGTTAGCCGGGGTATACAGGCCAGTGCCGCTGATGACGACGTTATGCACGGTCGTTCCTCTAAATCTGTCAGGCAGAAGATATTGGTACCGTCGTACCACATTTTAAGTAGTCCAATGCCGCGCGGCGGACATCAAACTGGCAACGCTTTATTCCATCGCGTCGTGGTGACGACGATCCCGGCATTTATAACGGCGAAGTTTGCCACAACGCCGGCGATTTGGCGCCATAAGCCATACAAACACCTAAATGTGGGAAGGGCTTGCCCCCGATAGCGG
>NZ_JBOICG010000145.1:0-5854 GCF_050739995.1 Pseudomonas sp.
CTTTCTTCCCTGGCGCCAAGATCGGCGTGCTCGGCCTCAACGGCTCGGGTAAATCCACGCTGCTGAAAATCATGGCTGGCGTCGACACCGAGTTCGAAGGCGAAGCCCGCCCGATGCCGGAACTGAACATCGGCTACCTGCCACAAGAACCGCAACTGGACCCAGCCAAGACCGTGCGTGAAGTGGTCGAAGAGGCCGTCAGCGTGATCAAGGACGCCCAGGCCCGCCTGGACGAGGTCTACGCCGCCTACGCCGAGCCGGATGCCGACTTCGACAAGCTCGCCGCCGAACAGGCCAAGCTGGAAGCCATCCTGCAGGCCGGCGACGGCCACAACCTGGAGCGCCAACTGGAAGTCGCCGCCGATGCACTGCGCCTGCCGGCGTGGGACGCCAAGGTCGAGCACCTGTCCGGTGGTGAGAAGCGCCGCGTGGCCCTGTGCCGCCTGCTGCTGTCGGCCCCTGACATGTTGCTGCTCGACGAGCCAACCAACCACTTGGACGCCGATTCCGTCGCCTGGCTGGAGCACTTCCTGCACGACTTCCCGGGCACGGTGGTTGCGATCACGCACGACCGGTACTTCCTGGACAACGTGGCCGGCTGGATTCTCGAACTCGACCGCGGCGCCGGTATTCCTTACGAGGGCAACTACTCCGGTTGGCTCGAAGCCAAGTCCGACCGTCTGGCCGCCGAATCCAAGCAGCAATCGGCCCACGAAAAAGCCATGAAGGAAGAACTGGAGTGGGTGCGCAAAGGCGCCAAGGCCCGCCAGTCCAAATCCAAGGCTCGTCTGCAACGCTTTGAAGAAATGCAGTCGCAGGAATTCCAGAAGCGCAGCGAAACCAACGAGATCTACATCCCCGCTGGCCCGCGCCTGGGTGACAAGGTCATCGAATTCAAGAACGTTACCAAAGGCTATGGCGACCGCGTGTTGATCGACAACCTGTCGTTCTCCATGCCAAAAGGCGCGATCGTCGGCGTTATCGGTGGTAACGGTGCGGGTAAATCCACGCTGTTCCGCATGTTGATGGGCAAGGAAACTCCGGACTCCGGCAGCATCGAGATCGGCGAAACCGTGCAGTTGGCCTGTGTGGATCAGAGCCGTGACGACCTCGACGGCAGCAAGACCGTGTTCCAGCAGATTTCCGACGGTTCCGACCAGATCCGCATCGGCAACTATGAAATCCCGTCGCGCACTTACGTGGGCCGCTTCAACTTCAAGGGCGGCGACCAGCAGAAGTTCGTCAAGGACCTGTCCGGTGGTGAGCGCGGTCGCTTGCACTTGGCCCTGACCCTGAAAGAGGGCGGCAACGTGTTGCTGCTCGACGAACCGTCCAACGACCTCGACGTTGAAACCCTGCGCTCCCTGGAAGAAGCCCTGCTGGACTTCCCGGGCGCCGCCATTGTGATCTCTCACGATCGGTGGTTCCTTGACCGCGTCGCGACTCACATCCTGGCGTACGAAGACGACTCGCAAGCGGTGTTCTTCGAAGGTAACTACACCGAGTACGAAGCGGACCGTAAAAAGCGTTTGGGCGAAGCAGCTGCCCAGCCGCACCGTGTACGGCACAAAAAACTGGCCTGATCCGGCTGGTTTGAACAAAGCGGAGCCTTCGGGCTCCGTTTTTTTTGCGTTTTTTCAGGGCGACCGAGGTGGATTCATTCGCGAGCAAGCCCGCTCCCACATTCGACCGCATTCCAAAGTTGGAACCCGATCAAATGTGGGAGCTGGCTTGCCTGCGATAGCGGTTTACCTATTGGTGCATAGCTCGGATTGAAATCCCTGTTTGGGTGCAGAAAAGGTGAATTATTTATATCAAATGCACCATTTAAATTCACAAATGCGACATTTTGCGCTTTTCAGGTGCGACATGAATTGTTAAGGTCCGGCTCAATCTCCTTTAAAAACAATCAATTTGCCGAGACTTTTCATGATCGAATCCGTCGAATCCTTCCTCGCTCGCCTCAAGAAACGCGACCCCGACCAGCCAGAATTCCATCAGGCCGTAGAAGAAGTCCTACGCAGCCTGTGGCCGTTTCTCGAAGCCAATCCCCATTACCTGACCTCGGGCATCCTGGAGCGCATCTGCGAGCCAGAGCGTGCGATTACCTTCCGGGTGTCGTGGGTGGATGATCACGGCAAGGTCCAGGTCAATCGCGGTTTCCGTATCCAGATGAACAGCGCCATCGGCCCGTACAAGGGCGGCCTGCGTTTCCATCCGTCGGTGAACCTGGGCGTACTGAAGTTCCTCGCCTTCGAGCAGACCTTCAAGAACTCCCTGACCTCGCTGCCCATGGGCGGCGGCAAAGGTGGCTCGGACTTCGACCCCAAGGGCAAGAGCGACGCCGAAGTCATGCGCTTCTGTCAGGCGTTCATGAGCGAGTTGTACCGTCACATCGGCGCAGACGTGGACGTACCAGCAGGCGATATCGGCGTGGGGGCCCGGGAAATCGGCTTCCTGTTCGGCCAATACAAGCGCCTGAGCAACCAGTTCACCTCGGTGTTGACCGGCAAGGGCATGACCTACGGCGGCAGCCTGATCCGCCCGGAAGCCACCGGTTTTGGTTGCGTGTACTTCGCCGAAGAGATGCTCAAGCGCAAGGGGCAGCAGGTTGAAGGCAAGCGCGTGGCAATCTCGGGTTCAGGTAACGTCGCGCAGTACGCCGCACGCAAGGTGATGGACCTGGGCGGCAAGGTGATTTCCCTGTCCGACTCCGAAGGCACCCTGTACGCCGAAAGTGGTTTGACCGAAGGACAATGGTCTGCTCTGCTGGAGCTGAAGAACGTGCAGCGCGGTCGCATCAGCGAGCTGGCCGAGCGTTTCGGCCTGGAGTTCCGTAAAGGCAAAACCCCCTGGGAGCTGGCTTGCGACATCGCCCTGCCATGCGCGACCCAGAACGAACTCGACGCCGAGGCCGCCCGGACCCTGCTGCGCAACGGCTGCATCTGTGTGGCTGAAGGCGCCAACATGCCGACCACCCTTGAAGCTGTGGATATCTTTATCGAGGCCGGCATTCTGTTCGCGCCGGGGAAGGCGTCCAACGCGGGTGGTGTCGCTGTGAGTGGCCTGGAAATGTCGCAGAACGCCATGCGCCTGCTGTGGACGGCCGGTGAGGTGGACAGCAAGCTGCACAACATCATGCAGTCGATCCATCACGCCTGTGTGCATTACGGCGAAGAAAACGGCCGGATCAATTACGTGAAGGGCGCGAACATCGCGGGCTTCGTCAAAGTCGCCGACGCGATGCTCGCCCAAGGCATCGTCTAAGCCTCGGGCTCGATGCGCAGCACTTCGATCAACTGATCGCCGACGGGGCGCTTCCACAGCACCTCGTCACCCACTTGGGCGCCCAGCAACGCGCGGCCCAGGGGCGAGCCCCAGTTGATGAGGTTGGCCTGGGCATCCGCCTGGTCTTCCCCCACCAGTTGAATACGCTGCTGCTCGTCTTGCTCATTGGCGAAAGTCACCCAACTGCCGATCTGCACCTTGTCGGTGGACAGAGCGGGCGCCACGACTTGAGCGCTCTGGACGCGCTGGTTGAAATAGCGCAAATCCCGCTCAAGGTCGGCCTGGCGCTGTTTATCGGCCTGTTCGCCTTTGGCTGATTCGAGGCTGTGCTCGTGCTGCAACTGCGCAACCTTGGCTTGCAACTGCGCCAGACCCTGGGCGGTGAGACGGTTGGGTTGCCCGCTGACCTGACGCTCTACCGGCTGATCGGCCTGGGCAGCGGCGCTGTCTTCATTCACAAAAGCTCGGCTCATGACGTTCTCCCTCTATAACGCTTGGGCCATGTTCGCTGCACTTTAGTTTCGACGGATGTCTGAGAGCGACCTATTGCGACCGATAGGCCCTGGCGGCGTCGCGATCTTTCTCCTGCTGCCAGGCACGCTCACGGTCATCCCAGTGATTGTCCTTGTAGTCGCGCAGTTCTTCGTTCTCACGCATGGCCTTGCACTGACGAAAACCGTCTTCCCAGCCTTCGGCATATTCACGGTCTTTCAGATAGCGCGGTACATTTTTGCGAAACTCTCCAGTAATCACCCCTGCAGCCTGGCGACCGCTGCTGCAACCGTCATCAAAGCCATCGGCAAACGCCGGTGGATAACCTTTGGCCAGCAACTCCTGATGGGTCGACTGGCAACCCGACAGCCACACTACCGCACACAGCATTACCGCATACCGCCACATTGCTTGCTCCCTGGCCGTTTCACGGCTGATAGGGGAAGTCTAGAAGGGGATTTGTTGGGGCGGTGTGAAAGGGAGGTGAGAGAGTTGTTGGGCTCTGAAGTGGCGCTGAATAGAGGCGGACCTAATGTGGGAGGTGGCAAGCCTCTTCCCACATTTTGATCTTTGTCAGGTTTGAGTCAGTAGTGATACCACTTCACTTCGAGCATCACTTCATTCATCGGCGTCGATAAGTGGCTGTACTCGCGTTGAGCACTCAAGCGCAGCCCCAGGTTACGCGACAATTCCCACTGCTGGTTCAGGCTGATACTGCGCCGCACTTCGCCATTGGTGAAGAAGTCCCCCTTGGCTTCCAGGCTCAGGTTGCCCAGCGGATTTTTCCACAACACGCCTGTATTGAACCCGGCAGCCGGGGATATGGCTTCGCTGAAGTCGTTGTTGTGTTCCACGCGCACGGTGCCGAGGGCAAAGCCGAGCATGTCGTCGGTCAGTTGCCAGGTGCCGCCGGCACCACCGTTGACGTGGGCGACCAGGGTTTGGTCGTCGTGTTTGCCCGGCACGCGTTCCAGGCCACCGGTGACTTGCCAGGACCAGGGTTGCAGCAAGGCGTTGCGTGGGGTCAGGGAGCGGATGGTGGCCAGGTCCAGTTGCTGCAATTGCCAGTGATTGCCTTCGTACTGGCGCAGTTTCATTTGCAGGATTTCGATCTGTGCGCCGAGGGGGAAGCCTTCGGCGTTGTCGTTGAGGTCGTGGTAGGCCATGCGCAGGCCGTACTCGCCGAAGGTCTTGCTGCCGCGTGTGCCAATGCCGGCTTGCCAGGTGCGTGACTCGTGGCCGTTCTCGGGCAGGCCGGGGCGTTCGATCTTGAGGTCGGGCGCGGGGTTCTGGTTGATGGCGCGCAGCAGTTCGAAGCTGCGTTGGGAGCGTTCGCTATCGCGCTCCAGGCCATTGGCGCGGTAGCGACCGAGCCGGTAGGCGGCGTCGATGATTAGCGCCTGACGTTCGCGGGGCAGGCTTTTGAAGGCCGGTTCCTGCAATTGCTTCTGGTCATCGCTGATCTTCAGCACCCACTGCTGTTCATCGCTATCCAGTGGCTTGGCGCGTTCCAGCAATTCGCGCTCGCGGGATGGGCGGTAGTCGATCTTCTCTACCAGACCGGCATCTTTTACCGCCTTGACTGTGTCGGTGGGAATGGCTGTCAACGGGAATTGTTCGGTGAGGCGCAAGCCGGGGCGAGCCACTTGCAGCAGTTCCAACAGGCGGTACGAGCAGTTTTCGTCGAAGAAGAAGTAGTCGAACTGGATCTGCTTGAGTTCCCACACATGCTCGACCATGCGTTCGGTCTCGACCTGGGTCAGGTTCAGCCTGTATTCCCACAGGTCGCGGTTCTCAAGGCTGCGGTATTCCGAGAGTTTTTCCTGATAGGGCACCAGGGCGAACAGGCCGGGATAGCCGCCCATCAGGCCCTTCCAGGCATAGAGAATGCTGTTGTCCGAACCTTCGATATAGGCGCCGAAGTTGATCGCGTAGCTGAGCAGGGCGGTGTTGTCGCTCTGGACGTCGGCCTGATCGATGCGCAGCAGGGTGTGGCCGAACATCGACGACGGACTGTTGAGGTAGGCCGCCGGGAAGATCATCACCGCGCTGTGGGGCGCGACGTCCTTGAACC
>NZ_JBOICG010000146.1:0-4203 GCF_050739995.1 Pseudomonas sp.
GAACAACGTGCCGCCATCGGCCTCTTCGAACCAGCCGGCCTTGGCGCTAAGGGCACCGGTAAACGCGCCTTTTTCATGGCCGAACAGTTCGGCCTCCACCAGGGATTCGGAAAACGCCCCGCAGTTCACCGCCACGAAGGGTCGGTTGCGCCGTGCGCTGAGGTTATGGATATGCCGCGCCACCAGTTCTTTACCGGTGCCGGTCTCGCCGATGATCAGCACGCTGGCTTCGCTGGGCGCCACTTGTTGGATGTGGTCGAGCAGTGCCTGGGATTTGGGGTCTTCGAAGACCTGGGCCGTGGCGCGGATCGAGGTCGCGAGGGCGGGCGAGGGCGGTAGGGTCAAAAGCTGCATGGGCACCTCTCTCAGGAGTAGAACGTCGGAATCGGCAGGGATTGGTTCAATGCCCAATCCCCCAGTTCGTGGAGTTTGTAGTCCACCGGGTCGTGCAGGGTTTGGGTGCGCAGGTTGCGCCAATGGCGGTCAAGGCGCAGTGACGCGTGGGTAGAGCGGGCGCCGGTGACTTCAAACAGGCGGCTGCATAAGTCCAGGCCCTGATGTGTGGCGGCGACCTTGGCGGTGGCGATCGCAATAGCCAGTTGGCCGCGTTCGTGTTCGCTGAGGTTGGAGCCCTTGGCCCAGGCGTGATCGAGCAATTCGGCAGCGCGCTCCACCAGCAGGCGCACGCCTTCCAGCGCCACCCAGAACTCGCCATAGTGATGCAGCACGTAAGGGTCCTGGCGCACATCGCCGGTCGTGGATTTGTGCCATGGGCGGGTTTCTGTGAGGGTGTAATTGCGCGCTTCTTCAAAGGCGCCTTCGGCAATGCCGAGGAACATGTGGGTGAAGGTGAGTTGGGCGATCAGCGGGCGCAGGCAGGCGAAAGGCGTGCTCAGCGGGCCGGGGTCGAGCAGCAGTTCCGACTCCTCGACGCGCACCCGCTCGAAGCTGGCGCTGCCGCTGTCGGTCTGGCGCTGGCCGATATTGTTCCAGTCATTATGCAGCTTGATACCGCTGCGCCCGCTGGGAATGGCAGCGATCAACAGCTTGCCTCCGGCGCTTTCATCCACGGCTGAGGCGATGAGCATTTCCGAGTCGCTGGCGCCGGAGCAGAAGCTTTTTTTGCCGGAAAACTCGCGCCAACCGCCGAAGTCCTTGACCACCGTACGCGTGTCCAAGGGGTTGAGAGCGTTGCCCCAGAACCAGTTTTTGCGTGCGGTCTGTTCGAACCAGGGTTGCCATTGCCCTGGGCGCGCAAACAGGCGCACGGTGGCAAGCATCAAGTGATGGAAGCCGAAGACATGGGCGATGGAGCTGTCGACTTTGGCGAACTCGCGCACGATGCCCAGGGTTTCACTCCAGCGTGCGCCGAGGCCACCGTATTGCGTAGGAATGCTTAAGGCGAGCAAGCCGCTCTGGCGCAGGGCGTCACGCTCGGTCTTGGGCGTACCGCCGCGTTCATCACGCTCGACGGCAGTGAGGGCGAATTCGGCGGCTAGCCGTTTGGCGGTCTGCAAGGGGGAGGGCAGGACGCTGTGGGGTTTGGCTGTCACGGGGTTTCCTCAATGTCTATTTGGCAATGGGGGCCAAATGTGAGAGCTGGCTTGCCTGCGATAGCATCACTACGGTGTAACTGAAGCACCGAGATGCCTGCATCGCGGGCAAGCCCGCTCCCACATAACGCTGATCTCACTGTGCTCAGGCCTTTGTCGTTGGCAATACATCGTTGGCAATCATTTCGCCAAACGGCCCCGTGAGGTTGGTGACGCCGCGTCCAGCGAGGCTGGCATAAGGCTCCGGCAGCAACGGGAACACCAACTCGGCAAAGCGATAAGCCTCTTCAAGATGCGGATAGCCGGAGAAGATGAAGCTGTCGATGCCCAGGTCGGCGTATTCCTTGATGCGTTCGGCCACTTGCTGCGGGTTGCCTACCAAGGCCGTACCGGCACCGCCACGTACCAGACCGACGCCGGCCCACAGGTTGGGGGCGATTTCCAGGTTGTCGCGACGCCCGTCATGCAAGGCAGCCATGCGGCGCTGCCCTTCGGAGTCAAAGCGCGAGAAGGACTTTTGCGCGGCGGCGATGGTGTCGTCGCTGATGTGTTCGATCAGCTTGTCGGCGGCTTTCCAGGCGTCCTCTTCGGTTTCACGCACGATTACGTGCAGGCGAATACCGAACTTTACGGTGCGACCATGGCGGGCGGCGCGCTCACGTACATCCGCGAGTTTTTCCGCGACGGCGCTTGGCGGCTCGCCCCAGGTCAGGTAGACGTCCACTTGTTCGGCGGCGAGGTCATGGGCGGCGTCGGAGGAACCGCCGAAGTACAGCGGTGGGTAAGGCTTCTGTACCGGTGGGTAAAGGGCCTTGGCGTTCTGTACGCGCAGGTGCTTGCCTTCGAAATCGACTGATTCGCCCTGCAGTACGCGGCGCCAGATACGTAGGAACTCGTCAGAGACTTCATAGCGTTCGCTGTGATTGAGGAAGCTGCCGTCGCCACGGTTTTCGTCGGGGTCCCCACCGGTGACCACGTTGATCAGCAGACGACCATTGGACAAGCGATCCAAGGTGGCCGCCATGCGTGCGGACACGGTGGGCGAGATGATGCCCGGACGGATCGCCACCAGGTAGCGCAGGCGTTCGGTCAGCGGCACCAGCGCCGAGGCGATGACCCAAGAGTCTTCGCACGAACGCCCGGTAGGAATCAGCACGCCGTGGTAACCCAGGCTGTCAGCTGCCTGGGCGACTTGCTTCAAATAATTGAGCGTGACGGGTCGAGCGCCTTGAGTGGTGCCCAGGTAGTGGCCGTCGCCGTGTGTCGGTAAAAACCAGAAAACGTCCATGACCAATCCTTAGGCAATTTTCAGCAGAGAAGGGGCGTGTGCGGCGAACAAAGGCGCTGCGCGTTCTGCGGCAAGGCGTATGCGGCCTTTCAGAGGCTCGCTGGTTATCTGGTAGTCGGTGAAGTCGGACTCGGTGGCGTACACACCGATCGGCAGGGTCAGCGCCTGGAAGAAGCTGAACAGCGGGCGCAGTTGGTGATCGAGGACCAGCGCATGGCGTTCGCTGCCCCCCGTGGCCGCGAGCAGTACCGGCGTGTTGATCAGGGCGTTGAGGCCGACCAGATCGAACAGGTGCTTGAGCAGGCCTGGGTAGGAACCGCGATAGACCGGCGCGGCGACGATCAGCAGGTCGGCCTGTTCGATGGCCAACAGTTGGGACTCCACCTCGGCCGGCAATTCATCGCGGGACAGCGCACCGCCCAGCGGCCGGGCAATGTCACCCAATTCGATCAGGGTGGTTTGGATTGGCAACAGGGTCGCCAGTTCGGCCAGCACGGCTTGGGTCAGCACCAGGGTGCGGGACGGGCGCCAGGTTCCGCCGGACAGGGCGACGACATTCAGGGGACGGGTCATGAACAGTTCCTTCTTCAACAGGGGTTCGTAGCAGTGCAACGGCTTGAGCAAGAGCTGTACCAACGGCTGGAAGCCTTGATGGGGAAGGGCTGCGGCCACGCTGCTGGAAAATGAAGCTGTTGTGTGCCTGATGTTTTGTTGAATGGCTGTTGCCTGGGCAACAGTTGCGTGGCGAACAGTGGGGTGTGCTGTGGAACTCTTTATAGAAGGTTACGGTTATTCCGTAAATGAACGTATTTCCATATTTATAGATCGTAAATGAATATGTTCCGTGTGTTATCGAAGGTGCCTGAATGGTTGATAGCGACTATCACGGGCGGTGATTTTTAACCACGAATGGGGGGGAGTAGCCTGTGTTCATTGACTTTAAACCTCCTTCGCAGGTCCTTCGCCATGAGCCGTTTTTTCGCTGTTTGCTTATTAGTTGTCAGCTCCGTCCTCGCCGGTTGTGCGACCCATCCATCGCCTGAATTGCGCCCTTATACGGCTGAAGAGACCAAGGAATTGGCCCTGGAAGCGCTTAGCCGTCGCGGTCTGTCCTTTGACGAATATCAACAGCAGCGTGCCGCGCTGACTGTCCAGCCACAGAAGACCTTGGGCTTTGATCATCAGGGCGAAATGAACGCCGAGCGCAGCGTGACGCTGCAGGGTCGTCCCAGTTGAGCCTGTTACCAGTGGCAAAAAGCCCGAGGTTTCCCACAAGGAACCTCGGGCTTTTTGTTTGCCAAGACGTCACTTCAGCCTGTTAAGCTGGATTTCAGGAGCGTTCCTACGCACATTTGCCTACAG
>NZ_JBOICG010000147.1:0-5575 GCF_050739995.1 Pseudomonas sp.
AGCCCCCTCCCACACTGGGTTCTCATTGCTGTCGGGCTCAGTATTCCAAGGCATAGTGTCGGCAATGGTTTAGATACCTCTGCTCATATCAGGCCTGCCCGGCGGCCTCTTTCAGCCAGCCCTTGAACGCCAGCATCGCCGACGTTTCAGCCCGTGACTGCAGGCGCGTCAGCCAATAGCTGCCGGTGGTAATGCCGATGTCGAACGGCTGGCGAATCACATCGCTTTCCAGCTGCCGCGAAAACATCATCGCGGGAGCAAGCGCCACACCGATGCCTTGCAGTGCCGCCTCCATCATGGCCAAGGATGAGTCGAACATGATGCTGCGCGGCACCACGGTGTCGGCGGGCAGCCCGGCGACCAGGAACCATTGGGTCCATTCATCGGCCCGGTAGGAGCGCAGCAACGTGTGTTTGAGCAAGTCGCCAGGCACCTGCAATTGCTCGGCAATTTGCGGCACACACAACACGTTCAGCGGTGCAGCCAGCAATTCGCAGGCGTCGGTGCCATGCCAGGCGCCCGCACCGAAGCGGATCGCGTAGTCCAACCCTTCTGCGGCGACATCGACGCGGTTGTTGTTGGTGGACAGACGCAGGTCGATAAACGGATAACGACGCTGAAAATCCGGCAGGCGCGGTAGCAGCCAGCCTACGGCAAAGGTGCCCACGACACCGACAGTGAGCACCTCGCGGTAATGCCCGCCTTCGAACTGGCCTAAGGTGTGGGCGATGCGATCAAACGACTCGCGCAACACCGGCAGCAGCGTTTCACCTTCGCGGGTGAGCATCAGGCCCCGGGGCAGGCGCTTGAACAAGGTGACATTGAGTTGCGCCTCCAGGCTTTTCACTTGATGACTGACCGCCGCCTGGGTCACGCACAGCTCGATGGCCGCACGGGTAAAGCTCAGGTGGCGGGCGGAAGCCTCGAAGGCGCGCAGGGCATTGAGGGGCAAATGGGAACGCAGCATGCTTGGCCCTAATTTTTCTAATGGCTGGTGCGAAATATCATCGTTTGCCCGGCCGGTAAAATCCACCTAGATTTGCGACGCCTGCGCAGGCCTCGATCATCTACAGGGAAGCCAATCACCATGAATCGTCATGTACAAAAAATCCTGATTTCAGCTTTATTGATGGGGGCCGGTACCTGCATGGCCGCGCCAGACCTGCGCAAGGTAGTGGATAGCAGCGTGGAACCGCTGATGCAGCAGCAAGGCATCGCAGGGCTATCCATCGCCGTCGTCAGCAAGGGCCAGGTGCAATACTTCAACTACGGCGTCGCCTCCAGGGAAACCCAAAAGCCTGTGACCGAAGGCACCTTGTTTGAAATCGGTTCGGTGAGTAAGACCTTCACCGCCACCCTGGGCGGGTATGCCCAGGCCACCGGCAAGCTGAAACTGTCGGACAAAGCCAGTGAACACCTGTCCGCCTTGGCCGGCAGCGCCTTCGACCGCATCAGCCTGCTGCAACTGGCGACCTATACGCCTGGCGGTCTGCCCTTGCAATTTCCCGACGCCGCCGACAACGCCGGGGCCATGCTCAGTTACTACCAGCAATGGAAACCGACTTACGCCCCCGGCACACAGCGACTCTATTCCAATCCGAGCATTGGCCTGTTCGGCTACCTTACGGCGCAAAGCCTGGGGCAGCCTTTCAACGTTGCCATGGAGAAAACCCTGCTGCCCAAGCTGGGCTTGAAGAACACCTACGTCAGCGTGCCCGTCGACCAATCGGGCCAATACGCCCAAGGCTACGACAAGAACCAGAAACCCGTCCGGGTCGGCCCTGGCGCGCTGGACAGTGAAGCCTACGGCATCAAGACCAGCACCCACGACCTGGCGCGCTATGTGATCGCCAATATGCACCCGGAAAACCTGGATAAGCCGCTGCAACAGGCCATTGCCACCACTCACACTGGCTACTACAAGGTGAACGGCATGACCCAAGGCTTGGGCTGGGAGTACTACCCCTACCCCATCACGCTGCAAGCACTGATTGACGGCAACTCCACGCCGATGGCGATGGAACCTCACAAGGCTGAATGGTTGGACACCCCGCAGGTACAACCGGCCAACGTGCTGTACAACAAAACGGGCGCCACCGGTGGTTTCGGCGCGTACGTGGCATACGTGCCGAGCAAGGACATGGGCGTGGTGATCCTGGCGAACAAGAACTACCCGAACGCCGAACGGGTGAAAGTGGCGCATGCGATCTTCAGTGCGCTTGACCAGTAAAGCCTGACAATAAACAAATGTGGGAGGGGGCTTGCCCCCGATAGCGGTGTATCAGCCTATTCATCCGTGGCTGATTCAATGCCATCGGGAGCAAGCCCCCTCCCACATTTTTACCGCGTTACATGCCTAGCCAATGCGGCAACGCCAGGGAGATAAACGGCAGGTAGGTAACCATGATCAGGAACACCAACAGAATCATCAGCCACGGCAACGCCGCTCGGATCGTCTGCCCCAGGCTCAGCCCGGTCACCGCCGAGGTCACGAACAGGTTCAGCCCCACCGGTGGATGCACCAGGCCGATTTCCATGTTGACCACCATCACGATCCCCAGGTGAATCGGGTCGATGCCCAGCTTCATCGCAATCGGAAAGAAGATCGGCGCCAGGATCAACACGATGGCCGAAGGCTCCATGAAGCTGCCGGCCACCAGCAGCACGACGTTGACCATGATCAGGAAACCAATCGGTGTCAGCCCTTCGGAGATCACCCAGGCCGTGATTTCCTGCGGGATCTGCTCGGTGGTCAGCACGTGGGCGAAGAGCATGGCGTTGGCGATGATAAACATCAGCATGATCGCCAGGCGCCCGGACTCCAGCAGCACCTTGGGGCAATCGCGCAGCTTCATGTCCTTGTAGACGAACAACGCCACGAACGCCGAGTACACCGCCGCCACGGCCGCCGCTTCGGTCGGGGTGAACATGCCGCTGTAGATGCCGCCGAGGATGATCACCAGCAACAGCAAGCCCCAGAAGGCCCGGCGTGCGCAGGTCAGCCACTCACGAAAGGTCGCACGGGGTTGCGCCGGCAGCTTCTTGATACGCGCGACGATGTAGATCGTGACCATCAGCATCAGCCCCAGCAGCAACCCTGGAACGACCCCGGCCATGAACAGCTTGCCCACTGAAGTCTCGGTGGCCGCCGAATACACCACCATCACGATCGACGGCGGAATCAGGATGCCCAACGTGCCGGCGTTGCAGATAATCCCCGCACCGAATTCCTTGGGGTATCCGGAGCGCACCATACCCGCCACGGCAATCGAACCCACTGCCGCCACGGTTGCCGGTGACGAACCGGACAACGCCGCAAACAGCATGCACGCCAACACCGCCGCAATGGCCAGGCCACCGCGAATATGCCCGACACAGGCGTTGGCAAAATCGATCAAGCGTTGCGCCACGCCGCCGGTGGTCATGAACGCGCCGGACAGTAGGAAAAACGGGATCGCCAGGAAGGTGTAGGCGTCGGAGGTTTCAAACAGCTTGATCGCCAGGGAACTCACCGAGTCCTGGCTGAACATCAAGATCGACATCGCGCCGGACAACCCCAATGAAATCGCAATGGGCACGCCGAGGAACATGAACACGAACAACAGCAAAAACAGACAGAGCACGGCCATCAGTGACGCTCCTCGTGGCTGCCGGCCAACTTGCTGGCCTCACCGGCCTCGTCAGCCAGCCCCAACCCGACCTGACGGTGGGTAAAGATGCGGTAGAAAATTTCCAGGTAGCGGATAAACACCAGGGCAAAACCGATGGGTACGATCACCACGATGTCGCCGACGTCGACGCCGTACTGGTCGAGGTCTTCGGCACCGATATGGGCGGTCATTACCGCGCCGACCCATTTGTAGCTGGCGACCATGAACAACCCGGCGTAGGCCAGGCAGCACAGGCACGCGAGCATGCCGAGCAGGCGTTGCACCGGGCGCTTGGTCAGCTTGACCAGGGCGTCCACGCCCAAGTGCCCGGCAGTCCGCACACCATAGGAAATGCCAAAGAAAATCAGCCAGCCGAACATGGCCTTGGTCAGCGCCACGCTCCAGGTCATGTCCTGGGCCCACGTCATGGTGTGGTCGCCCAGGAAGTTGAAAAACGTGCTGCTCAAGGCCCATTTGTCAGCCAGGGCAAAGAACAGCGTGTAGATGTTGTTGAGCATGACGTAGACAAATGTCACCAGGGTCATGGCCGCCAGCAGGAAGGCGATAAAGCCTTCCTCCAGGTGCTCCCAGACGCGCCTTAGCGTTTGCATGGCAAAACCTCGCGAAGCGGGAATGATGTCAGGGTGGAAACCGGGTCAAAATGTGGGAGCTGGCTTGCCAGCGATAGCGGTGGATCAGGCGCCAGCTGTATCAACTGACAGACTGCAATCGCGGGCAAGCCCGCTCCCACAGGGGCCCGGTGTTACTGGTTGGACGCGTCGGCCGCCTTGATCAGATCCACCCCGATCTCGCCTTCGAACTTCTGCCACACCGGGCGCATGGCTTCGCGCCAGAGTGCGCGTTGCTCGGGGGTCAGTTCGATGACTTCGCTGGTCTTGGCGTCGATGATCTTCTGCTTGGCCGACTGGTTCAGCGCTTCGGCCTGCTTGTTTACCTCGACGGTGACTTCGGCCATGGTCTGTTCCAGGGTGCTGCGGATGTCCGGCGGCAGGCCGTTCCAGAACTTGGCGTTGGTGATCACCATGTAGTCGATCAGGCCATGGTTGGACTCGGTGAAGTACTTCTGCACCTCGTTGACCTTCTGGCTTTCATAGTTCGACCACGTGTTCTCGGTGCCGTTGACGGTGCCGGTCTGCAGGCCCTGGTAGACCTCGGCAAAGCTCATCTTGCGCGGGTTGGCGCGGATCGCCTTGAACTGCTCTTCGAGCACGCTGGAGGCCTGCACGCGGAACTTCAGGCCACGGGCATCCTTGGGCTCATGCAGCGCTTTGTTGGCAGACAGCTGCTTGAGGCCGTTGTGCCAATAGGCCAGGCCAAGGATGTTCTTGCCCTGCATCGAGGTCAGCAGTTCCTTGCCTTGGGCTGCCTGGAAACGGTCGACAGCGGCCAGGTCATTGAACAGGAACGGCAAGTCGTAGATCTGCACCTGCTTGGTGTATTGCTCGAACTTGGCCAGGGACGGCGCAAGCATCTGCACGTCGCCCAGCAGCAGTGCTTCCATTTCCTTGCCATCGCCGAACAGCGACGAGTTCGGGTACACCTCGACCTTGACCTTGCCCGGCAGGCGCTCTTCGGCGAGCTTCTTGAACAGCAGCGCGCCTTGGCCTTTGGGGGTGTTCTCGGCGACCACATGGGCGAACTTGATCACAATCGGGTCTGCCGCCTGGGCCAGGCCCACAGCAAACAAGGTGGCGGCGCACAGCAGCGCCCGGGAAAGCTTGAGCATGGGAAATCACCTTCTTATTGTTGTGTTGTCAGGCAAGGTGCCTGATGTGATGCGTGTAGTGAATTTCGAATTTTAGATACCTGCGTTCGGCCAAGCTGAACGCCAACCTCAAGAACAATGGAGATTCCTGTGGGAGGGGGCTTGCTCCCGATGGCGGTGGTTCAGTCGGTATATCGTG
>NZ_JBOICG010000148.1:0-16706 GCF_050739995.1 Pseudomonas sp.
AAAACTGACGGCTGCGAACAATCCAATTACCCAGGTTGAATCCCGCCTCGGTATAGGCCGACACGAAACGACTTGACCCACTGCGCGACTGGGTATCGAAACCCAATACGTCGTAGTTGAAGATGGCGGCCGTGCCACCCTCGGAAAAACTCCCGCCCTCCCACTCCGGCGCACGCAGGGATTGGGTCGGCACCACCAGGGTGACCTCGTCGCTACTGGGGCGCAGCCGCACCATGGTCGTCGGATATTCCCCAACAAAGTCATGGCAGGCCTGGTCAGGGGTGATGCCCTCGCGCAGAAGCCTGGACGGGGTAACCAAACCGGCCTTTGCCAGTAACGCGGGGGTGAAGCACAACTGACCCTGGTAATCGAAACGGGCGTCAACCAACCCCAGCGGTGTGCCATTGACTCGCAGCCCGACCACGTGGACACCTTCGCGAAAGCGCGCGGCGCTACGAAAGTATTCAGACACCTGCGGATCAATCCCAAGGGAGGTCAACGCGGCCAGATCAAAACCTTCTCCCAGCCCAACCGCTACGCTGGTACCTGGCAGACTCCAGAGCGTCGCGAGCCCCAGCAGAATTTTGGAGCGAGCCTGGGAAACATTGCTTGGCACGCTATTGGCAGAGCGACGGGTATGCCTGATCTTTTTCATAGGCCCGTCAACCCGCATCAGCCGTAACGGGGGCGCGGTAACTGTCCACCGTAAACCCGTAGACCGTGGCCGGGTGAATCTCCACGGCCACCACTCCTGCCACCGGGCCTGCAGACGCAAGCGTCAATACTTCGCCTGGCAGGATGTAGGTTCGCGGCAACGTTGCCACGCTTGCCTGCGGATGCAGTTGTACTTCCATCCCCATGCGTACGACGTAAGCGCTGTTGTTGTGGACCTTCAACTGACCCCCTTCACGCTTCCAGGTCAGCAACTGCCAGGGCGCATCATGTCTGGGCAAGCCTTTGGGGTGCAGGATCAATGGCAGGCTCTGGCGCAGAGTGATACCAATGGTCGCACCGCCGGGCGCACGTGCCTCGGGGATACCTTCAAAGGACACTCGTTTCAGCCGCTGGGTCTTGAGTGGTTTCTTCGTGGTACTGATGAAGCGCACCAGTTGAGTGTCGCCCGCTTCGACCCTAGTAATCGGGGGCGTCACGATCAACAAGGGTTCCAGGTCTTCCGGTATGTTTTGTATAACCGAATGAAGCAACGCAGGGCCAGGGTCCGTGTTTTTAACATTAAGTGTCGCCTCGCCCTCTTCCTCATTCAGAATGACAACGGTTGTTTCGGGCTGCATTCCGTCCGCTACTGCCATACCACACGAAAAAAGGCACAAGCTTATATAGCGCAACAACGACTTCAGGATTATTGATAGAGCATTCACCGATTTTCCCCACAGCCATAAAGTCGAACACCAATAAACGCACACATTAAAAAAACCGACACTTAACAGAGACAGGTAAGTGCCTTTGCGTTCATGTCGGTTATTAATGACGTACTTAGATGTAATCCACTGACAGACTGGTGCGACCATCCAGCGTTACATCACGGGTCAGGTCCAAATCGTTCGTGCGGTTGATAACGGCTTTCACTTCAAGCGTGCCTGTAAGACTGGTGATGGATGCAGGTACCGCAGTGGCGCCGCTACGCCATGAATACTGGGCAGGCGATTGGGCAACTTTACCGTCGCTGTTCTGCCAAGAAGCCCCCTGACTGCTGCGCATGATAGGGTTCAGGGCCCCGCTGGACGATTGCAGGTTTTTGAGAGTAACGGAGTACCCACCAGTACGCCTGCCATTGGCGAGGCCCAGGCCGTAGTTCTGCGCCTCGGTGAACCCGGCACCGAGGATGCCTGTCACCTTGCTGGCGGATTGCAGGTCGGTCAGCGCCACTCGAAACTGCGCCGGCGTTTGGCCGCAACTGATGTTCAAGCCCACAGTTTTCGCTGTAAGAGGAGTGAACTGCGTCGGCGACAAGTTTGCGGCGGGAATGGTCTGGTAATCGACGATGCCACCACCGGCGAGGCTAAGATTGCAAGCCACCGGTTTGATAGTCCCTCGTACAATCAGTTCAGCAACATTCGTTGCATGAGCGCCGATACTTGCAGCCAAGCAAAGAGCACCCACTGTCACACCAAGCATTTTTTTCATATTCAACCTGTCATCTGTAATGAGCAAGTGTATTTACGATGGCCCAATATTCCGACCATAAATAAATAACACCACGGCGGAATTGCCGAATGACAGTCTGTAGCTTTGGCACCTGACTAATAAATCAGAGAGCACGCCAATTATTGTGGGAGGAGGTAAATATAAAAAGTGGGCTAAACCTAAGTACCGGGTAGGTTTAAACTCGAAACCGATAAACCAACAACCTCAACCTTGTAGGCAAAATCATAAGCATCACAACTACAATATATCATTAATAATTCCTACAAAGATAAAACACCATTCTCTTTGAACTTAGAAAACCACCCTACATATCCCCCAAGAATTCCTCACAGACACCCGTAGGAAAATTACCGAAGCCGTACGCGTTGGCACCAAAGGTCGATCGTGGCACGATGGCTGGGTTATCGACCGAGACCCCCTTACCATGCCGCAATCCCAAGCCAAGAATCTGTCCCTGATCGCCGCCATCGACCTGGGCTCCAACAGCTTTCACATGGTCGTGGCCAAGGCCCAGAACGGCGAAATCCGTATCCTTGAGCGGCTCGGCGAGAAAGTACAACTGGCTGCCGGCATCGACGATGAGCGCCAGCTCAATGAAGAGTCCATGCAGCGCGGGCTCGATTGCCTCAAGCGTTTTGCGCAACTGATCAACGGCATGCCCACTGGCGCCGTGCGAATTGTCGGCACCAACGCACTGCGCGAGGCGCGTAACCGCAACGAATTCATCCATCGCGCCGAGGAAATCCTCGGGCACCCGGTAGAAGTCATCTCTGGGCGTGAAGAAGCGCGCCTGATCTACCTCGGCGTCTCCCACACATTGGCCGACACACCCGGCAAACGCCTGGTGGCAGACATCGGCGGCGGCAGTACCGAATTCATCATCGGCCAGCGTTTCGAACCGCTGCTGCGTGAAAGCCTGCAGATGGGTTGCGTCAGTTATACCCAGCGCTATTTCAAGGACGGCAAGATCACCCCGGCACGCTACGCCCAGGCCTATACGGCGGCGCGGCTGGAGATCATGAGCATCGAGCACGCCCTGCACCGCCTGACTTGGGATGAAGCCATTGGTTCGTCGGGCACTATCCGCGCCATTGGCCTGGCCTTGAAAGCCGGCGGCCATGGCACCGGCGAGGTCAACGCCGAAGGGTTGGCATGGCTCAAACGCAAGCTGTTCAAACTGGGCGATGCCGAAAAGATCGATTTCGACGGCATCAAACCCGACCGCCGCACCATCTTCCCGGCCGGCCTGGCGATTCTCGAGGCGATCTTCGATGCCCTCGAACTGCAACGCATGGACCACTGCGACGGCGCCCTGCGCGAAGGCGTGCTCTATGACCTGCTGGGCCGCCATCATCACGAGGACGTGCGTGAGCGCACCCTCAGCTCGCTGATGGAGCGCTACCACGTCGACCTGGAACAAGCAGCCCGCGTGGAGCGCAAAGCCCTGCATGCCTTCGATCAGGTGGCCGAAGACTGGGACCTGGAAGACGGCGTGTGGCGCGAGCTGCTCGGCTGGGCCGCCAAGGTGCATGAAGTGGGCCTGGATATCGCCCACTACCATTACCACAAGCACGGCGCCTACCTGATCGAGCACTCGGACCTCGCCGGTTTCTCCCGCGAAGACCAACAGATGCTCGCCCTGCTGGTACGCGGCCACCGTCGCAATATTCCCAAGGACAAGTTCGCCGAATTCGGCGACGAAGGCATCAAGCTGATACGCCTGTGCGTGTTGCTGCGCTTTGCGATCCTGTTCCATCACATCCGTGGCACCCAGGAAATGCCCCAGGTGACCCTGCGCGCCAACGGCGACAGCCTGGACGTGGTGTTCCCGAAAGGCTGGCTGGATGAGAACCAACTGACCCAGGCGGACTTCGGCCAGGAAGCAGAATGGCTGACGCGGGTAGGGTTCAGCCTGAACCTGCGCTAACCAAAAAACACCGCAAAACAAAATGTGGGAGGGGGCTTGCCCCCGATAGTTGTGGATCAGTCAAAGTTTCCAGTGACTGACACACCGCCATCGGGGCAAGCCCCCTCCCACATTTTCAGACCCGTCGGGCTTTAGTTCACCGTCAGAATCGGGCTACCCAGCTTCTCCAGCAACGTCGCCTGCGCACTGCGCGGGTTCTGGTTGCCGGTTGGCGTGTTGCGTACGTAGCGGCCGTCCGACTGCAGGCTCCAGCTGTGGGTGTTGTCGGTCAGGTAGCTTTCCAGCTCCTTCTTGACCCGCATGATCAGCTTTTTGCCTTCCACCGGGAAGCAGGTCTCCACACGCTTGTCGAGGTTGCGCTCCATCCAGTCGGCACTGGAGAGGAACATCTGCTCCTCGCCACCGTTGAGGAAGTAGAACACCCGCGTGTGCTCCAGGAAGCGGCCGATGATCGAACGCACATGGATGTTATGCGACACACCGACAATGCCTGGGCGCAGGCAGCACATGCCGCGTACTACCAGATCAATACGCACACCGGACTGGCTGGCCTTGTACAGCGCGCGGATGATCTTCGGATCGGTCAGCGAGTTGAACTTGGCGATGATGTGCGCCGGCTTGCCATCGAGGGCGAACTGGGTCTCGCGGGCAATCATGTCGAGCATGCCCTTCTTGAGCGTGAACGGCGCGTGCAACAGCTTCTTCATTCGCAGCGTCTTGCCCATGCCGATCAACTGGCTGAACAGCTTGCCAACGTCTTCACACAAAGCGTCGTCAGAGGTCAGCAGACTGTAGTCGGTGTAGAGCTTGGCGTTGCCGGCGTGGTAGTTACCAGTACCCAGGTGAGCGTAACGCACGATCTCGCCGGCTTCGCGGCGCAGGATCAGCATCATCTTGGCGTGGGTCTTGAAGCCCACCACACCGTAGATCACGACCGCACCGGCTGCTTGCAGGCGGCTGGCCAGTTGCAGGTTGGACTCTTCGTCGAAGCGCGCCCGCAGTTCGATCACCGCGGTGACTTCCTTGCCGTTACGCGCAGCATCGACCAAGGCGTCAACGATTTCCGAGTTGGCACCGGAGCGGTACAGGGTCTGGCGCACAGCCAGTACGTGTGGGTCCTTGGCGGCCTGGCGCAGCAGGTCGACCACCGGGGTGAAGGACTCGAACGGGTGCAGCAGCAGGATGTCCTGCTTGCTCACCACGCTGAAAATGTTCTCGCTGTTTTGCAGCAGCTTCGGGATTTGCGGCGTGAACGGCGTGTATTGCAGCTCCGGGTGGCTGTCCAGGCCGGTGATGCTGAACAGACGCGTCAAGTTCACCGGGCCATTGACCTGGTACAACTCGGTCTCGCCCAGGTTGAACTGCTTGAGCAGGTAGTCCGACAGGTGTTTCGGGCAGGTGTCAGCCACTTCCAGACGCACGGCATCACCATAGCGCCGCGAGAACAGCTCGCCGCGCAGGGCACGGGCCAAGTCTTCGACGTCTTCGGAGTCCAGCGCCAGGTCGGCGTTGCGGGTCAGGCGGAACTGGTAGCAACCCTTGACCTTCATACCCTGGAACAAGTCATCGGCGTGTGCATGGATCATCGACGACAGGAATACATAATTGTCGCCAGGCCCACCCACCTCTTCCGGTACCTTGATGATCCGTGGCAACAAGCGCGGCGCGGGGATGATCGCCAGGCCCGAATCGCGGCCGAAGGCGTCAATGCCTTCCAGTTCGACGATGAAGTTCAGGCTCTTGTTCACCAGCAATGGGAACGGGTGCGTCGGGTCGAGACCGATCGGGGTGATGATCGGCGCGATCTCATCGCGGAAATAGCGACGCACCCAAGTCTTGATCTTGGCAGTCCAGTGACGACGACGGATGAAGCGGACCTGATGTTTTTCCAGTTCCGGCAGCAGGATGTCGTTGAGAATCGCGTACTGGCGGTCCACATGGCCGTGCACCAGTTCGCTGATGCGAGCCAAGGCCTGATGCGGCTGCAGGCCGTCGGCGCCGGCTTGTTCACGGGCGAACGTGATTTGCTTCTTGAGGCCGGCGACACGGATTTCGAAGAACTCGTCCAGGTTGCTGGAGAAGATCAGCAGGAATTTCAGCCGCTCCAGCAACGGGTAGGACTCATCCAGCGCCTGCTCCAGCACGCGGATGTTGAATTGCAGTTGTGACAGCTCGCGGTGGATGTACAGGCTGCTGTCATCCAGGTTGGTCACGGCGGCCACCGGGGCCGGCACGGGCGCTTCGGCCACCACGGCAGGCGCGGCGGGCTCCATCTCCGGCGGGGTTTCGCTGACTTGTTCAACCACCGGGTGAGCGTCTTTTACGGCAACGTCTGTGAGTCCTTCGGTATTCATCGAGTGTTCCTGTGAGGGCTATTGTTGCTCTCTAAGCAATTGGGCAGCGCGGGCGGCGAAGTAAGTCAGAATGCCATCAGCGCCAGCACGTTTAAAGGCTGTCAGGGATTCGAGGATCACCCCTTCACTCAACCAACCATTCTGGATCGCGGCCATGTGCATGGCGTATTCACCGCTGACCTGATAGACAAAGGTCGGCACCTTGAATTCTTCTTTGACCCGATAAAGGATGTCGAGGTACGGCATCCCGGGCTTGACCATCACCATATCGGCGCCTTCAGCCAGGTCGGCTGCCACTTCGTGCAATGCCTCATGGCTGTTGGCTGGGTCCATCTGATATGACGCCTTGTTGGCCTTGCCCAAGTTAAGGGCCGAACCCACCGCATCGCGAAACGGGCCGTAGTAGGCGCTGGCATATTTGGCCGAGTAGGCCATGATCCGCACGTTGACGTGGCCGGCCAGCTCCAGGGCTTCGCGGATCGCCTGGATGCGGCCGTCCATCATGTCCGATGGCGCGACCACCTGGGCGCCTGCGGCTGCATGGGACAGCGCCTGCTTGACCAGTGCGTCGACGGTGATGTCGTTCTGAACATAGCCTTCTTCGTCAAGAATGCCATCCTGCCCGTGGGTGGTGAACGGGTCCAGGGCCACGTCGGTGATCACGCCCAGTTCCGGGAAACGCTCACGCAGGGCCCGCGTGGCGCGCTGGGCGATCCCATCCGGGTTCCAGGCTTCGGCAGCGTCCAGGCTCTTGAGTTCAGACGGGGTCACGGGGAACAGCGCCAACGCCGGAATCCCCAGCTCGACCCAACCGGCTGCTTCTTCAAGCAGCAAATCAATGGTCAAGCGCTCCACCCCCGGCATCGACGCTACCGCTTCCCGACGATTTTCACCGTCCAACACAAACACCGGCAGAATCAAATCATTCGTCGTCAGTACATTTTCACGTACCAGACGGCGGGAGAAATCATCACGGCGATTGCGACGCAGGCGGGTAGCGGGAAACAGGCGATTGGCAGGGGTAAAGCTCACGACAGACTCCTGAGCCCGCGTTTACGGGCGAGCGTTGCAGTTATAAGCGGCCATTATGACGAAGGAATGACAGTTGTGCTTATCGATGCGACCTGTAGTCGCATTCGTCGTTTATCGAGGAATTGTTCACTTCGTGACACATCTCGATACTTTCATGAATGTTCACGAAGGCGTAGGCTGCGCGTTCATTTCGCCAGCACCCCAGACCATGCTTCAACAATTTCTGCATGACTTCGGCTACTTTGCGCTCTTCCTGGGCACGTTCTTCGAAGGTGAGACCATCTTGGTTCTCGCAGGCTTCTTGGCGTTCCGTGGGTACATGGATATCAACCTGGTGGTGGTGGTTGCCTTTTTCGGCAGCTACGCCGGTGACCAGTTGTGGTATTTCCTGGGGCGCAAACACGGCCGCAAACTGTTGGCGCGCAAACCGCGCTGGCAATTGATGGGCGACAAGGCCCTGGAACATATCCGCAAGCACCCGGATATCTGGGTGCTGAGCTTCCGCTTCGTCTACGGACTGCGCACGGTAATGCCCGTGGCGATCGGCCTGTCCGGCTACCCGCCATTGCGTTACCTGATCCTCAACGGCATTGGTGCTGCGGTCTGGGCTGCAGCTTTGGGCGCGGCGGCGTACCACTTCGGAGCGGTGCTGGAAGGTATGCTCGGCAGCGTCAAGAAGTATGAGCTCTGGGTACTGGGTGCCCTGCTGGTACTGGGCTTTGCCCTGTGGCTACGGCGCCGTATCAAGAACGCACGCGCCACTCGCCTGGCCTGCGCCGAAGCCAAAGCCCGGCTGGCCGAAACGCAACTGGCCGAGCCCGCCAAGGCTGACGCGCCTAAGACGCCAACCGAGTAAGCCGGTCTCTGCAACAGTAGAGGCCGATCACACTCAGCAGACTGTAACTTCCCAGGCCCAGCCAGCCCAGACTGCTGGCGGGCCACAACCCGACCAGTGGCGCCAGCCACACCAACGGCACATTCAGCCCCAGGCGCACCCACTCGGCCTTGAGCGCCCAAGGGCGATTCTCCAGGGCCACACCCAAGGTAAACAGCCCCAGCGCCATGACAGTCCACCCCAGGATCAGCGCTGCCGTGGGCAACCCCTCGCCGAAATTCATCAGATAACTGCCAAACCCGACATACGCCGCAAATTGCAGGGCGACGTAGACCTGCTGGCGTGTGTCCAGCGGCACTTCGAATTTGCGGAACTGGCTCAGGTCATGCTTGGCCATCGGGTACTTCGCCTTCACGTCTGCGGGACGCCAGCCGGTGCGCATGAACCAGATGCGCAGCTTGTCCCACCAACGCTCAGTACGCCGGGCATCGTTCCAGAGCTGTGCATAAAACTGCAGGTTGGCCCACAGCGGGTTCCAACTGGCCAGGGGTGTGGTGACGCCAAAGATCACCGGTTCGTTATCGTCTTCTTCTTGAAAGGAACCGAACAATCGGTCCCAAATAATGAACACCCCACCGTAGTTGCGATCCATGTAGAGCGCGTTCTGCGCATGGTGGGCACGATGGTTGGAGGGTGTGACGAAGAACCACTCGAACCAGCCGAGCTTGGGCACATGCCGGGTGTGTACCCAGAACTGGTACAGCAGGTTGAGCGACGCCACGCTGATAAACACCACCAGCGGCACGCCGAGTACGGCCAGGGGTAGATAGAAGATCCAGCTCAGCAGAAAGCCGGTGCTGGTCTGTCGCAGTGCGGTAGTGAGGTTGTAGTCCTCGCTTTGATGGTGCACAGAGTGCGCGGCCCACAGGATATTGCGCTCATGCCCCATGCGATGGAGCCAGTAGTAACAGAAGTCGTAGAACACAAAGGCGAACACCCAGGTCCACACGCTCTGGGCCGACAGCTCGATCAGTGCCAGGTGCTTGAGGGCGAAAGCGTAAGTCAGCAACCCCACGCCTTTGGTCAGAAGCCCCGTGGTGGTGGACAGCACACCGGTGCTGAGGCTGTTGATGGCATCTGCCACCCGATAATTGCGCGCACCGCGCCAACGGTCGGCGAGCAGCTCGATCACAATCAAGGCGATGAAAAACGGTACCGCGTAAGGCACGAAGTCCATGGGCTAGTCCGATGTGTTTTTGTTACATCAAGATTAGGTGTAGCGGCAGGAGATCCCATTGGCAACAGGTGACAAATTAGTAGACATTTAACGCCACGAAATAGGGAGAAATACTCATGAGCAAAAAGATTGCAGTGATCCTTTCCGGCTGTGGCGTATACGACGGCGCAGAGATCCATGAAAGCGTGATCACCCTGCTACGCCTGGACCAACGTGGTGCTCAGGTCCAATGTTTTGCCCCGGATATCGCGCAACTGCATGTGATCAACCACCTGACCGGCGAAGAGATGCCCGAGTCCCGCAATGTGCTGGTGGAGTCGGCGCGTATTGCCCGAGGTGAGGTGAAAGACATTCGCGAAGCGAGCGTCGACGACTTTGATGCGCTGATCGTGCCTGGCGGGTTTGGTGCGGCCAAGAACCTGTCGAACTTTGCCGTGGAAGGCGCCGGTTGCAGCGTCAACCCGCAGTTGCTGGAACTGGCGGAAGCCTTTGCCGAGGCTGGAAAGCCGGTGGGGCTGATCTGCATCTCCCCTGCCCTGGCCGCGAAAATCTACGGCCCTGGCGTGACCTGCACCATCGGCAACTGTCCCGACACGGCAGCAGCCCTGGACAAGATGGGTGCCACCCACCAGGAATGCTCGGTGGAAGATATCGTTGAGGACAAGGCGCGCAAACTGGTGAGCACGCCGGCCTATATGCTTGGCAAACGTATCAGTGAGGTCGCTTCCGGCATTAACAAATTAGTGGACCGGGTGCTGGAGCTGACTCACGAAAACGACTGACTCACCGCATTCAAACATGTGGGAACGGGCTTGCCCGCGAATACGGTGGTTCAGTCCCTGATGTGCTGAATGACGCACCGTCTTCGCGGCCCTCCCTACATTGGGTCCGTGCCCGCTTGGCTTAAGCCGTAACTCGCCGCTTCTCGGCGAGGCGGCTGCGGCCATAGAGCACCACAATCGCCAGGATCGCCACGGCCTGAGCACTCAACGAATACGCATCGGCATGAATGCCCAACCAGTCGAAGTCAAAAAACGCCACCGGCCGGGTGCCGAAGATGCCCGCTTCCTGCAACGCCTTTACACCATGCCCGGCGAACACCACCGACAGCGCACACAACAGTGCCGCGTTGATCCCGAAGAACAACGCAAGCGGCAACTTCGCAGAACCACGCAGGATCACCCAGGCCAGGCCCACCAACAGCACCAGTGCCGTGGCGCCACCGGCCAACACCGCGTTGTGCCCGGCGGGACCTGCTTGCAGCCACAGGGTCTCGTAGAACAGGATCACCTCGAACAGTTCGCGATACACCGAGAAGAACGCCAGCACGGCAAAACCAAATCGCCCGCCACCACCTACCAGGCTGCTCTTGATGTAGTCCTGCCAGGCTGCCGCGTGACGGCGGTCGTGCATCCACACGCCCAGCCACAACACCATCACGCTGGCGAACAACGCGGTGCAACCTTCAAGCAATTCGCGCTGGGCGCCGCTGACGTCAATCACATACGCCGCCAACGCCCAGGTACCCAGGCCGGCCAATAGCGCCAAGCCCCAACCCACGTTGACGCTGCGCACTGCCGATTGCTGACCGGTGTTACGCAGGAAGGCGAGGATCGCCGCCAACACCAGGATGGCTTCCAGGCCTTCGCGCAGCAGGATCAGCAGGCCCGAGATGTAACTCAATGACCAGCTCAGGCCGTCGCCGCCCAGCAGGCCGGCAGACTCAGTGAGCTTGCCCTTGGCCACGTCCAGGCGCTGTTGCACCTGCTCGATCGGTAAACCGTCCTGCAACGACTGCCGATAGGCCATCAGGGCTTTCTCGGTGTCCTTGCGTACGTTGGCATCGACGTTGTCCAGGGAGCTTTCCACCAGCTCGAAGCCCTCCAGGTAAGCCGCTACCGACAGGTCGTACGCTTGCTCGTGGTCCCCGTTGCGGAACGCGGCGAGGCTTTTATCCAAGGTGGCAGCGGTGTAATCGAGCAACTGTGCAGGGCCTCGCTTGACCTGCGGCGGTTGCGCGCGTTGTGCGCGGAAAGTTGCGGCGACAGCGGGGCCCTGTGCAGCCAGCACCTCATTGGGAGTCTGGCGAGCCAGATCAGCAAGGTTGAACACTTGCTCGCTTTTGGCGGCAGCCGGATCGGCCGTGAAACCGGCGATGTAGGTGGCCAGGTCCCAACGCTGACGGTCATCCAGTTGGTCGGCGAAGGACGGCATGTCAGTGCCTTCGACACCCAGGCCAAGGGTGTTGTAGATCGCGTAAAGACTCAAGCGGTCCAGGCGTAGGGCATCGCGCAGGTTGGCGGGTGGCGGGGTCATGCCCACGCTGGCCGGACCGTCACCGGCGCCGACAGTGCCATGGCACACCGAACAGTGCTGGGCGTAAAGCGGCTCACCCCGCGTTGGATCGGGCGTGATGGCCGGCGCCTGGCTGACTTCATAGGCCACCGCCAGCTTGGCGCCCAATTGACGGGCTTGATGGGCGACAGTCACACCGTCTTCATGGGCGGTGACTGACGCCAGCAACTCATCGACACCTTTGACCAACTCGGCGCGCTCAGGCCGTTCCGGCAACTGCGCCACCAAGCCTTGCAGTACCCCCAGAAACTCGACCTGTTCGCGGTATTCCGACTCATCAACCACCTTGCCCGCTTCCACTGTCGGGGGGTAGTCGGCGCCGATGTAATCCAGCAAATGCAGGGCTTGAGGCGCGCCCTCGGCAGTCGCGGCCAGCAGATTGAAGCTGCACGACATCAGCGCCGGCACTATCAGCCAGGCGAGAAAACGGATGGGGGCAATCATGAATGAATCTCAAAGGGAAATACGAAGTAACACATTGTTAAGCCTTAGAGGGTTTGACTCAAGGCGTTAGTGACTTGGTGTTTGCGAAGACGGGGTTTTTGCAGCATCAAAAACCATTGCATTGCCCATGACGGGCGCGTCAGCCTGAACCGGCTGCGGGTAGTGAAGCGCAGAAGATATTGCGCTGATACTCGAACGTTCACACAACACAAAACCAATGTGGGAGGGGGATTGCCCCCTCCCACATTTTTAATCCCATTTCTTCAGTTCAAGCGGTTGCGCGATGCAGGCTGGCGAGGAAACCCGCCGCCCCCACGAACAACCCGGCAAACGTACGGTTCACGCGTTTCTGCTGCTTCGGCGTACGCAACAGGCGCAGGACTTTCGACGCCAGCCCCGTGTAGCCCGCCATCACGATCATGTCGACACAGATCATCGTCGCGCCCAGGATCAGGTACTGGATCAGCAACGGCGCCTGCGGGTTCACGAACTGTGGCAACACCGCCAGCATGAACACCAATGCCTTGGGGTTGCTGGCGTTGACCAGGAAACCGCGGAACATCATCGCCAGTGGCTTGCCGATCGGGCGCACCGCCACGTCATCGGTCATGTCCATCGGCAAGGCGCGCCATTGTTTGATCGCCAGGTACACCAGGTACGCTACGCCAAACCATTTGATCGCATAGAAGGCGGTAGAAGACGTCGCCAGAATGGCACCCAGGCCGCCCGCGACCACGGCTATCTGCATCGCCAGGCCAATTTGCAGGCCCAAGGCGTTCCAGTAGCCTCGCACAAAACCGTATTGCAGGCCGCTGGACATCGAGGCAATGGCGCCTGCGCCAGGGGAAAGGGAGATGATCCAACTGGCCAGGAAAAAGGCCAGCCATGTATCGAGTGCCATTACACACCTCGTTTCAAATTCGCCGTAAGCGCTAAGCTAACTCCGAGCACCGAGGCCTGGCTATAAAATTCTATGCAGGGCCGTTCCAGCGTCGCACCGAGCGTTGGAAGAACAAACTGTTGGGCACCTGCACCATCGCACTGTTGGTTCCTGCTTCTTCCAACTCGATCAGTGTGGTGTAGAGCAGGTTGATCGCTACGACACGCCCCTTCACGCCCGGCTTGTCGAGGGTGTCCACCAGCTCGACGATGTCACCCAGGCGAAACGGCCCGACAGTGAAGATCAAAATCGCGCACAGTAGGTTGGACAGCACCGACCACATGGCAAAGAACGCCACGGCGGCCACCGCGACAAACCCCGACAGCGCCGTCCACAGCACCGTTGCGGAAACGCCCAGGCGGCCCAGCACGAAGATCAGCGCACTGCCCATGATCAACCAGCGCAAACCGCCGCGCAGAGGCATCAGCAACTGCGGTGGAAACGGATAGCGCTCGCCCAGGCGCGTCAGGCCTTTGGCAACAAAACGCTGGGTGAGGTAGCCGGCCAACAGGATCAGCAGGATTTGCACGCCAATCCACACAGGCTCGACCCATTGCGCCGGTAACGGCAATTGCAGCGCTTCCATCAGGACAACGCCTCCAACTCCGCTTGCAAGGTTTCCAGTAGTTCGAGCGCTTCCATCCAAGCCTCTTCCAACTGTCCTTCGCTTACTTTGAGCTTGGCTTGCTCGGCTAACAAGTCACGTAGTTCGTCCTTGCGGGCGGCTTCGTATACGGCGCTATCGCCCAGGCTGGCTTCGATCTTGGCCAGGCGCTCGTGCACCTTGCCCAACTCGGTTTCCAGCTTGTCGGCTTCACGCTTGTGCGGCGCCAACTGCTGGCGCAGCGCAGCAGCGGCCTGGCGTTGGGCCTTCTTGTCGGTCTTGTCCGGGTTCACCGGGGTGTTGCTGACAGGCGCGTTGCGCAGGCGGTAGTCCGTGAGCCAGCGTGCGTAGTCGTCAAGGTCGCCGTCGAACTCCTCGACTTTGCCGTCCGCCACCAACAGGAAGTTGTCGGTAGTGCTCTTGAGCAAGTGGCGATCGTGAGATACCACCAGTACCGCACCGCTGAATTCCTGCAGGGCCATGGTCAGCGCCAGGCGCATTTCCAGATCGAGGTGGTTGGTCGGTTCGTCGAGCAGTAGCAGGTTTGGGCGATCCCAGGCGATCAACGCCAGGGCCAGGCGGGCTTTTTCGCCACCCGAGAAATTCAATACTGGCTCGTCGATACGCGCACCGCGGAAGTCAAAACCACCGAGGAAGTCGCGCAGCGTTTGCTCGCGCTCGGTCGGTGCCAGGCGTTGCAGGTGCAATAATGGGCTGGCCTTGGCGTCCAGGGAGTCCAGTTGATGTTGGGCGAAGTAGCCCACCACGGTGTTCTCGCCACGGGTCAAACGCCCCGCCAAAGGCGATAGTTCCCCAGACAGGTTCTTGATCAGCGTCGACTTGCCCGCGCCGTTAGGGCCGAGCAAACCAATGCGCGCACCCGGCGTGAGCTGCAGCTTGACCTTCTCAAGGATGGTTTTGTCGCCATAACCCAGGCGCGCATCCGAAAGGTCCAGCAGCGGGCTGGAAATCTTCGCCGACTCGCGGAACACGAAGTCGAACGGTGAATCGACGTGGGCCGCCGACAGCTCCTCCATGCGCTCCAGGGCCTTGATCCGGCTTTGGGCCTGACGTGCCTTGGTGGCTTGGGCCTTGAACCGAGCGATATAGCTTTCCATGTGCGCGCGCTGCGCCTGCTGCTTCTCGTAGGCTTGTTGCTGTTGGGCCAGGCGCTCGGCGCGTGCACGCTCGAACGCGGTGTAGCCGCCGCGGTAGAGGGTGATTTTCTTCTGTTCGACGTGGGCGATGTTATCGACCACGGCGTCGAGGAAATCCCGATCGTGGGAAATCAGCAACAAGGTGCCCTGATAGCTCTTGAGGAAGTCTTCCAGCCACAGGATCGCATCCAGGTCCAAGTGGTTGGTCGGTTCATCGAGCAGCAACAGGTCGGACGGGCACATCAGCGCCTGGGCCAGGTTCAGGCGCATGCGCCAGCCACCGGAGAAGTCGGCGACGGGGCGGTCCATCTGTTCGTTGGTAAAGCCAAGGCCGGCGAGCATTTTGCGGGCACGGGCGTCGGCGGTGTAGCCGTCGGCACTGTCGAGTTCCGCGTGCAGACGGGCCTGGGCGGCACCGTCCTGGGCTTTCTCGGCCTCGGCCAGGTCGTGTTGCACCTGGCGCAGACGCAGGTCGCCATCGAGTACGTAGTCAATCGCGATGCGGTCCAGGGTGTCGATCTCCTGGCGCATATGAGCGATGCGCCAGTCGGCCGGCAGCAAGCAGTCTCCGGAATCCGGGGTCAGCTCACCCAGCAACAGGGCAAACAACGTGGATTTGCCGGCGCCGTTGGCACCGATCAGGCCGGCTTTGTGACCGGCGTGCAGGGTCAGCTCGGCGTCTTCAAGAAGACGCTGCGGGCCACGCTGTAATGTTAGGCTTTGAAGTCGGATCATAATGGCGGCGGAGTCTACCAGCTTCGTTGGCCGCTGGCTTGGGTGTGAATATGTGCGCTGACCTGTGGAGCTTTGCCCTCTCGACTTACGCCCGCCCGGGTGTCGAAGCCGCTTGTCTGCGCTTGCAGGAACAGGGAGCGGATGTGTGCCTGTTGCTTTGCGGGGCGTGGCTGGAACAGCGCGGCATAGTGGTGAGCGCCGAGCGAATTCGGGCGCTGAAACAGATCGCCGGGCCTTGGCAGGCACAGGTGGTTGAACCGTTGCGGCAGGTGCGCATGCAATGGCGCGTGTTGGCGCAGCAGGATAAGCCGTTGGCGACATTACGCGAGCGGATCAAAGTCCTGGAGTTGGAGGCGGAACGCGAGCTGTTGGTACGCCTGGGAACGTTGTCACTGCAATGGTCGACAGAGGCGCAAGTGAGTCACCAGCCATGGCTGGAAGGATTGGCGGCTGAGGATGCCGCCAACCTTGACCACGACGCGCTGCAGCAACTGCGCGTCGTGGTCACCAACACTTAGGAAGCGCTGGTTGGAGTGGTGCTTGGCGCTACCGGTGCAGGGGTGCTGCTAGCCGGTGCGGTTGAAGCGGTGGATGCCGCCGGAGTGGCAGCGGCGACTGCAGGCTTGGCCGGGGCCGGTTTTGCGGCAGCTGGCTTGGCAACTGGTTTTGCAGCAGCAGGTTTCGCAGCTGGCTTGGCGGCCGGTTTCGCAGCAGCAGGTTTGGCAACTGGCTTAGCGGCTGGTTTTGCAGCAGCAGGTTTGGCAGTTGGCTTAGCGGCTGGTTTCGCAGCAGCAGTTTTAGCAACTGGCTTGGCGGCTGGTTTTGCAGCAGCAGTTTTAGCAACTGGCTTGGCGGCCGGATTTGCAGCAGCAGTTTTAGCAGTTGGCTTGGCGGCTGGTTTTGCAGCAGCGGTTCTAGCA